>JALYUK010000350.1 GCA_030853805.1 Actinomycetota bacterium
CGCGACAGGTTCAGGCCGGCGCCGGAGCCACCCTTGAAGATGAAGCCCTCCTCCTTGTACCAGTTCAGGATGGAGTCCATCGAGTCGTCGACCGACAGGATGAAGCAGGCCGAAACCAGCTGAGGGCTCTTGGTGCCGACGTTGAACCACACCGGGGAGTTGAAGCTGAACACCTGGTGCAGCAGTGCCCAGGTCAGTTCGTGTTCGAAGATCTCCGCATCCTGCTCGTTCGCGAAGTAACCGTGGTCGCGGCCGCCCTTGACGTAGGTCAGCACCACGCGGTCGATCAGCTGCTTGAGGCTGGTCTCGCGAACCGGGGTACCAAGCGCGCCGCGGAAGTACTTGGTCGTCACGATGGTCGAGGCGTTCAGCGACCAGGAGTCGGGAAACAGCACCCCACGCTGCTCGAAGATCGTCTCGCCGGTCTTCCAGTTCTGCTGGACGACATCGCGAAGCTCCCACGTGACCTCGTCGTACGGGTGGACCCCCGGCGTGGTGAAGATGCGCTCGATGTGCACCCCTGCCTCTGCGCGGGCGGCATCGGTCCGTGAGCCGGTGGTCTCGGTCATGCGGTTTCCTCCGTTGAAACGTGATGGGCAGGATCAATACTGTGGGGCTCGTCGGACGCGGCCACTGACCGCTCACTGCGCAACCGCGCGATGGCCGACTCGAAATCATCGAGGTCATCGAAGGCCTGGTAGACGGAAGCGAACCGCAGGTAGGCGACCTCGTCGAGTGCGCGCAACGGCTCCAGGATGACCAGGCCGACATCGTGCGCGTCGATCTCGGCCAGACCCTGCACCCTGATCGACTCCTCGACCTGCTGGGACAGCAGGGCCAGATCGTCTTCGGTGACGGGGCGCCCCTGGCAGGCCTTACGGACGCCCACGAGCACCTTCTGGCGGCTGAACGGTTCGCTGGCTCCGGAACGCTTGACCACGGTCAGGCTCGTGGTCTCCAAGGTGGAGAAGCGCTTGTTGCAGTTCGGGCACTGACGACGCCGCTTGATGCAGGTGCCGTCCTCGCTGGAACGGGAGTCGACAACCCTGCTGTCATCGTGTCGGCAGAAGGGGCAATGCATGGTGGAATCTCCTGCACTTTCGATGCGCGTTGTGGGTAACCGGTGGATAAGTCGGGGACAACCTCTGGATAACCGCGCGCACCCTGGGGACTATATGTGGACGAATACCAACGATGTAACTACCAGATGTAGGGATCGTATGTTGCCAGAGCCGAGCACGCAAGCCTCAGCGCGCCAGCCGCAGCTGCTCGCCTGCATACACCTGACTGGTGTTCAGGTTGTTGGTCAGCTGCACCCGGGTAACGGCGTTACCGACAGCGAGATCGGGGTATGCACGGTGCGCAATTTCCGACAACGTCTGCCCGGCCTGCACAGTGACCGTCTGGAACACCGGCGCGGGAGCCTGCGCCGATGCCAGCACTCGTACCCCTGCGCCGAGGCCGACCACACACAGCAGCCCGATCGAGCAGCTGATCAGCAATCGGCCGCGTCGAGTGATGTGGGTGCTGCGGTTGAGTGAATCGGCAGCCGGCAGTAGATGCTCAGCCTGCAGTGCATGCTGGGGCTGCAGTGAGCCCCCGGCGAACACGAGGCGAAGATGCCCGCGAGTCATGTCGGTCACGGGACGCCGCGCCGGCGGGGTGCGCATTGTTGTCACGACACTCATCAGATGGTCCTCCATCACGTCGTCGATCGTACGGGTGTGCGATCGATCATCTGTCTGATTGTTAGCACGAGCGTTCGAAAAAATCCAGACACGCCCCGAACAAATGTTTGGAAACTGTGTCCGAAGCTCGTACTCTCGGGTCTACTGAAACCACCAAAGCACCGACCACCGACAGGCCTCCTCGAGGACGATCACGGACAGGTGCAGCAGTGCCGAGAAAGGGACCGATCATGGCTGAGGTGCATCAGATGCCCGAGCGCGAAGATGACGGATTGACCACGCGACAGCGTCGGGTACTGGAGGTCATCCGTAATTCGGTCGACCGACGCGGGTACCCCCCCAGCCTTCGGGAGATCGGCGAGGCGGTCGGACTGACCAGCCCCAGCTCGGTCGCGCACCAGTTGTCGATGCTGGAGCGCAAGGGCTACCTACGGCGCGACCCCAACCGACCCCGCGCCATCGAGGTCATCTCTCCCGATCAGGACCAGGACCAGCGCGGCTACCGCGGGGGCGCCAGTGTGTCGGCAGCCACCGACACCGACGTCGACGAGACGGGTGTCGGAGATCGCCGTCCGGCAGCGACCTACGTGCCGGTCGTCGGCCGCATCGCAGCCGGCGGTCCGATCCTCGCCGAAGAAGCCGTCGAAGACATCTTTCCGCTACCGAAGCAGCTCGTCGGCGAGGGGGATCTGTTCCTGCTCAAGGTCGTCGGTGACTCGATGGTGGAGGCTGCGATCTGCGACGGAGACTGGGTCGTGGTGCGTCAACAGCCGACCGCGAGCAACGGCGACATCGTCGCCGCGATGCTCGACAATGAGGCCACGGTCAAGACGTTCAAGCGCACCGACGGCAAGGTCTGGCTGCTACCGCACAACCCTGCCTACGACCCGATCGACGGCGATGATGCGGTCGTGCTCGGCAAGGTCACGGCCGTGCTGCGTCGCGTCTGAGAGACCGCGCCGCCTCAGGCGGGGATCTCTGTTGCGTCCCGGCAGTGCGCGCTCAACGCGAGCAGGGTCGGGCTGAGCGGTGCGTCGATCTTCAACTCGGTGTCGCCGTCGCCCCTGGTCCATCCGTGGTTGAGGATGACCACCGGTACGCCGCTGCGCACAGCGCGTCGCACGAACCGGTAGCCCGACATCACCGCCAGCGACGATCCGAGCACCAGGAGGCAGCTCGCCGCTTCGACGGCGGCGAAACAGTCGTCGACCAGCGGCTTGGGTACCGACTCCCCGAACATCACCACATCCGGCTTGAGCAGCTGGGACGAGCACGCCGGGCACGACGCGGGAACGAACCCCCGCACCACCGCTTCGGGCAGCGCGACATCACCGTCCGGCCGGACCGCGCCACCGATATGTCGATCGAAGCCCGGATTGGCCGCGCGCATCAAGTCGTCCACGTCATCCCGACGATGCAGAGCTGAGCAGTTCCTACACACCACCCGCGCGAGGCTGCCGTGCAACTCGACCACCCCCCGAGCGCCCCCGGCCTGGTGCAGCCCGTCGACGTTCTGAGTGATGATCGCGGACAGTAGTCCGGCACCCTGCAGCTGGGCGACCGCCCGATGGCCGTCGTTGGGGCGAGCCGCCGCAAACCTGGGCCACCCGACGTAGGAGCGGGCCCAATAGCGTTGCCGCGCCTCAGACGTTGCCATCAGCTCCGACACCGTCATCGGTTGCGCGATCCGTTGTCCGGCAACGTCCCGATAGCTGGGCAGGCCGGAATCGGTGGACAGACCGGCGCCGGTCAGGAGCACGACGCCGCCACCCGCGACCAGTTCGGTCAGGCGGGCCCACTGTTGCTCCGGAACGACGTCGGACGGCGGGGGTGTGGCATCAGCGGGCACTCGGTCAGTGTGACATTCGGCGTGCGCGGCCCGACAGGAGGCGCTCACTCAACGATATGTGTTGATAGCGCGCCTTTCGATAACAAGTAGTTATATGATTGGCAGCATGATCGATGCAGCCGGGCTACGAGTCATCCGCGCCATTGCCGACGAAGGCAGCTTCACGGCGGCCGCCACCTCGTTGGGATACTCCCAGCCGGCGATCTCGCAGATGGTCCGCAGGATGGAAGACCGCATCGGCACGGTCCTGGTCGAGCGGTTGGGCCGCAGCGTGCGCCTGACTCAGGCGGGCGCCGTGCTCGCCCGGCACGCCGGGCCGATCCTCAAAGCGTTGGAGACCGCCGAGTCCGAAGTAGCTGCCATTGCCGGCCTGCGGGCCGGAAGGGTGCGATTAATGGCCTTCCCGTCCTCCTCCTCGACCCTCGTGCCGCACGCCCTGGCCATGGTGCGCCGGGAGTTCCCCGACATCGAGGTGACGTTCACCGAGGCTGAGCCGCCTGAATCGCTGGCTGCGTTGCGCTCCGGTGACTGCGATATCGCCGTCGCGTTCGCCTACGACGGCACCACGCCTGCCCGCGGTGAAGACGATATCGCGCAGTTCCAGTCGCGCACGTTGCTCGATGACGAGGTCCGGCTGGTCGTTCCCGCTGACCACCGGCTTGCCGGTATGACATCGGTGGGAATGGCGGACCTGGTCGACGAAGAATGGATCGCCGGCTGCCCGCGCTGTCGCGGTCACCTGCTGGCGTTGGCGGAGCACGCAGGCTTCAGTCCGTCCGTCTCGTACGAGACCGAGGACTACGTAGCGGTGCTGGGCTTCGTGGCCGCAGGTCTCGGGGTCGCGTTGGTGCCCGACCTGATCCTGGCATCGGCTCACAACGACGGGGTGAGCGTCGTGGCGATCGAACCGGCTCCACGACGCACGGTCTACGCCGTGACCACGCCGGACCTGACCCGGGTTCCGGCCGTCGCGGCTACGCTGCGCGCCCTGTGCTCAGCCGCCACCGCCGTGCAGCGGCCGACCCCGACGGTCTGACTCACCGGTTATCACCTGCGAGCCACCGTCAGCCGGTCGCCGTTCAGGAGCACCGCGACATCCCCACCCTGATCGGTACGGTAGGCCGCACTGTCGACACTGCGCAGCAGCGCCATCGTCGAGGGCGCCGGCAGTCCGTAGTCGTTGTCGGCACCGACGCTCACGATCGCCACCGCTGCATGTGCGAACCGGACCAGGTCGGCGGACTGGTTGGCCGACCCGTGATGCGCGACCTTCAACACATCGAACGGCGGCCCGGGCGGGCGGCGCAGCAGCTCCCCGAGCACCGCGGCTCCCGCCTCGCGCTCGATATCGCCCGTCAGGAGCAACCGCAGTCCGCGGGTCCGCACGTCGAGGGTGACGCTGGCATTGTTCTGGATCGAACCGGCGTCGATCTCCCGCTTGGGCCACAGCACCTCGACCCGGATACCCGGCCAGTTCACGACGTCACCCGTCTGTAACGGTCGTACCGGGATACGCCGACCCGTCGCGATGGCCCGCACCGACGACACATTGCTCTGCTCACTCCTGGCGGAGCTGTCGGTGGCCTGGACCGGCGTTACGAAGATCTCACGGACGCCGCGATCTCGTACCGCACCCGCCAGGCCCCCGATGTGGTCGCGGTGGAAGTGCGTCAGGACGATCGCGTCCAGATGCTCGACATGGGCACGTCGCAGGCAGGAGTCCACTGCTGCCGGATCGGGCCCGGTGTCGATGAGCACTGCATGGCCCGGGGCCGTCGACAGCATGGAGGCATCGCCCTGACCGACATCGCAGACTGTGTAGACCCACCCGGTCTGCGGCCACCCAGCATGCGGGATCGGCCAGGCCGCAGCCGTCACCGCCAGGACGCAGACCGTCGCGATCGCGGGGTGGGCCCGGCCGCGGCGGACAAGGCCGACGCTCGAACAAACCACGACCAGAAGGAGAGCCGCCAGCAGCAGGGCACCCCGTACGCCAGGCGGCCACGGCAGCGATCCACCGGGCACGTCGGCTCCCGTGTGGGCGATCCACGCAATGCACCAGGCCGGCACCGCGGCGCACCACGCCGGCACCACCGCGACCGTCACCCCCAACGGGCTGAGCAGGACCGTCGCGACGCCCGCCAGGGTCGCCGGTTCCACAAACACTGCGGCCAGCAGATTGGCCGGGAGGCCGATCACACTCACCGAGGACTGCAACAGCACGATCACCGGCGCGCAGGCAGCCTGGGCAGCCAACGGGATGGCGGTCGCATCGCCGACGGGAGCCGCCCACCGGGGCAATCTGCGGGCAATCGCGTCACCCCAGGGGCGGGCGAGGACCAGCAGCCCCAGGGTTGCCAGGGTGGACAGCGCAAAACCGTAGGACCGCGCGAGCCACGGGTCCCACACCAGCAGCACGAGTATCGCCGCGGCCAGGGCCGGCGGCCCGGCCCGCCGCCGCGAGGCAGACAGGCCGATCAGGCCCACCGCCCCCATTGCCGCCGCCCGCAGCACGCTGGGTTCGGGTCGACACAGCATCACGAACCACACCAGCACGGCGAACGCCACTGGCAACCGCCAGCGTCGCCGCACCCGACACCATCCCGCACACCAGAGGGCGCCGGCGAGCACAAAGGTGACATTGGCGCCCGACACCGCATCGAGGTGGGTCAGGCCGGTAGCGCGCATGTCATCGCTCAGCCGCTGCGGCATGGCCGATGTGTCGCCCATGACCAGTGCGGGCACCAGACCCCGCGGATCCGGCGGCAACTGTGCGGCGGCAGCGCGAGTATGCACGCGCAGCGATCCCACCCAGCGGATGACCGCACCTGGGCGACGCACCACGCGCGGCTCGGAACGCGCGTCCAGGACCGCGACAACGTCGTCGCCCGGATCGGCGGACTGTAGACGGCCGACCAGCTCGATGCGGTCGTGCCAGTCGGGGCTCTTCCAGTCCGGCCGGGCGAAGATCAGCACCGGTGTCCGCACCGCGCTGTGTTGGCCGCGACCAGCAACGGTACGCACCAGCGCCCGGTAGATCACCGTCGAACGGCCCCGATCGCCCGCGATCAGGCGCGGGTCGGACTGTACGACTGCGGTGACCTTCACAATCGCGGAGTCACGAGCGAGCGCGCTCAGCGGCCCGGCCGTGCGGCTGGCCTGATGAGCGGCGACCGCGCCGAGCACCAGCGCCGTGCACAGGGCACCGAGCGCCGCCGCGAGCATCCATCGGCGCGCAGTCCACCAGTGCGCGCCGAGTGCAGCCAGCCCGCAGCTGAAACACCCGACGGCCACCCAGATGACCCGCGTGCTGGGATACGGCAGGGCGAGAAATACCGCAGCCCACCCGGCCAGCGCTGGGATAAGCATCCGCAGATCGAGCGCAGCCGGTGGTGCCGGCTGGTGCGGCGTCTGAGTCTGTCCCGACACCCCGGCCGGTCGGGTCACACGGTCACGCGGGGCCGTAGCCGCTGCAGCATCTTGTCGCCGATGCCGCTCACCTCACCCAACTCGTCCACGCTGCTGAATCGACCGTTTCGGGTGCGCCAGTCGAAGATCCGCTGGGCCAGCACGGGACCCACACCGGGAAGGGTGTCCAACGCAGACAGGTCCGCTGTATTGAGGTTGACCGGCGCGCCGCTGGGCGTCGCCGCAGCGCCGTTCGCGGCCGCCGCTCCCCCAGTTCCGCCAGGTCCGCCCGGATTTGCCGGTGGCGTGCTCGGTACCTGACCCGGCTTCGGCACCTGAATCTGCTCACCGTCACTCAGTACCCGGGCAAGGTTGATCGCGGTCAGGTCGGCACTGGGCAACGCCCCTCCGACTGCTGCCACAGCATCCTGCACCCGGGCGCCGCTTCGCAGCGAGACGACGCCCGGCCGGCGGACCTGACCCACCACCTGCACGACGACCTGGGTGGCCGCCGGTGCCGCACGCGGCCCGGTGGTACCGAAGGAGGACCCGGATGCACGACCGGTGGCCGCGGACGTCGGCTGCTTGACCGCAGCCGAGGTGGGGACGGACTGCGGGGTCGCCGACGCCCGTGCGAGCACGACTCGTCCGCCTAACACCAACCCGGCGACCAGCACGACAAACACCATTGCCAGCACCGCGAGTCTCCGCGGTGCGATCTCGGCATGACGCAGGGCCGCGGGACCCTGCAGCAGCGGCGCATGCGGGCGTACGTCGACCCCGGTGTCAGCATGTCGGGCCGGCCGCCCGGACCGACGTCGGTGCAGGCGCGCGCCACCGCGCCCACCGTGGCCCGCAGATCGGCCATCGCTGACCGAATCGGCCTGAACCGCGGGTCGGCGACTGTCCAGCAACGATTCCTGCGTGGGTATCCAACCGGCCGGGCGTCGCTGGGAATCGATCTCGTCGAGCATGGCGGCAAGCCGGTCGGGCACGACTTCTTCGTCCCGGGAGCGTGACATGGCTTCACGCTAGGTACCCGGCACTGGCGGCGACCGCTCGTTGCGCACCGCTGTGGACAACCGCCTCTGACGCGGGGGATGTGGACGGTCGTGCGCAGAAGAACGGTCGTGCGCAGAAGGACGGGCTCAGGAAAATGTGCGAAGGAGGACGAGCTCAGTCGGACGCGCCCAGGATGGCCGATCGGCCGGGCAGTCGGGGGCTGACCGAGGTCGCGAGGGTGCCCGGCCCGACATGGGCGCCGACGACGGCGCCGAGCTCGACGAGCAGCACCCGGCGCGCCTGCGGCACTACTTCGGCCAACGCCTGCGCAAGCTGCTCCGCCCTCTCACGGGAGTCCAGGTGGTGTACCGCGATATCGACACCTTCCGTGGCGTCCATCGCCTGCGCGGCCGCGACCGCCCGCTCGCGCATCCGGGCCAGCGCCCTACTGGTCGTGCGGACCCGTTCGAGAGGTTCGATCCGACCGTTCGTCACGGTCAACAGCGGCTTGATGGCCAACGCCGAACCGAACAATGCCGCGGCCTTACCGATCCGCCCGCCGCGACGTAGGTACTCCAGGGTGTCGACGTAGAAACTGACCGATGCGGCACCGGCCAGGTCGCGCGCGATCCAGGCTACGTCGACTGGCGGCGCACCGCCCGCAGCTGCCTCCGCCGCGCCGAGCACGGCGAACCCCATTGCCATACCGATCGAGCGACTGTCCACAACCGTCACCGGAACGGGCGACTGAGCGGCGGCGATCTGCGCGGAGGCGAGCGTGGCCGACATCTCTCCGGAGATATGGATCGACACGATGTGTTGCGCGCCGGCGTCGGCGAGCTCCTCGTAGACCGCCAGCACGGCACCTGGGGACGGGCGGGACGTCGATACCGGCTCGAAGGACCGCAACGCAGCGGCGACCTGCGCGGAGGAGATGTCACGACCCTCGTCATAGGATTTCCCACCGATCACCACGTGCAGCGGCACGACCCGCACGTGGTGGCGGGCGGCCAGGTCCGCGGGCAGGTAGGCGGTCGAATCGGTGACGACGGCGACGTTCATCCGGTCGGTGGTCACCCCGCCACGATATTGACCAGCTTCGGCGCGCGCACGATGATCTTTCGGATCTGGGCACCGCCGAGCGACTCCACGACCTTTGCGCTACCGATCGCCAGCGCCTCCAGATCCTCGGGTGAGATGTTCGGGGCCACCTCGATGCGATCGCGGATCTTGCCCATCACCTGCACGACGCAGGTCACCGTCGCCTGCGTCAGCAGTGCGGCGTCCGCCTGCGGGAACGGCTCGTAGGCAATCGACTGCCCGTGCCCGAGGCGCTGCCACAGCTCCTCGCACAGATGCGGGGCCAGCGGT
>JALYUK010000096.1 GCA_030853805.1 Actinomycetota bacterium
TCTAGTGGACACCCTGCGTATCAAGACTGGTCGTATTCGTCGGGTTGATCGGGCGAGTTCGTCGGGTAACGGCTCGGCCACCGATTCGCGGGTTCCGGTGTCCGGGCACTGGCCTCTGCTTGGTTTGTAGCCGTGTTCTGGGTGGTGGTTACGGGGTGCTGATGCGCCGTCCGGCGTAGCGGGCCCATGGTTCGGCGGCCTTGGTGGCGTGCAGGAATGCCACTTGGGGGCTGTATCCGAGAGCCTCGGCGACGAGCGAGGGTGGGCATTGCAGAACAAGTTCACCGATGGCACGGTTGCGGGCGCCAAGGAGGTTGACACCGAGGCTGCGCAAGCGATCCATGACGGTGCCTGGGTGTAGGTGCCTTCCGGCGAGCGTGCTGGGGAACAGCCAGGGGTTGTGCCTGCCGGCGCCGGTACGGAGGTTTGGCCGGGAGGCCAGGTGTTGCCGGATCGTAGAAGCGAATGGTTCGGGGACGTCTGTGGGGTGTGTGCCGAGGGTGATCGTCATGCCGGTATTGCTGTTGCTGATGATGCTCGTTGGGAACGTGACGACTCGGACAAGGGGTTGGGCGTAGAGCAGCAGCAGCATGCCGGCGACGCGGTAGGGCAGTGATTCGCTGGTGCCGGTGAGGAGTTCGTGGATCCAGGCGAGTCGCTGGTCCTGACTCAGCGACGGGCTTGTTGTGGCCGATCGGTGCTGGACGGTGACGGTGGTGTTGAGGCGTGTTTTCGTGGCGACCACGAAGAATGTCCTGATTGCGCTACGTGTTGTTGGCCCGCTGGCGATCCATTCGTTGACGTCTTGTTGGGTGCAGGCGGCGGCGGTGCGTTGGTAGGTCTCGTGCAGCCATAGGAGGAATTTCACCGTTTCGGTGATCTCTTGTTTGGCGGAGTGGATCGGTCCGCGGGTTGAGGCACCGGCGGCTGCTTTCGCGCGGATCCGTCGCAGGTGATGCCAGGTGGCGAAATGCCGCACAGGCTGGCCGACGTCGTCGGGCAGGCCTGCGAGCTTTGCGTCGATCCATTGCTCGAAACGAGGCAGGTACTGGTCGCGTGGGGGGAGTAGTTGGTGGTGTTGCAAGATCGCGCGCAGGTGCTCGGTGGGCTTACCGGGCACTGTGTCGAGCCCCTCGTGGGTCACCGGGATGGTGCCGTCGCCGAGGGTGGGTAGTAGTTCTTGAACCTTCGCAGAGCGTTTCCAGACGATGATCGATTCGGGCCGGTCGGCGGCGCAAAGCGCGGCAATGAGTCCGGTCAGTGCGGGCTGGTTCGGTGTACCGCCGAGGAGGTCGTGCAGGTCATCTCGTAGTGCGCACCGGGCGCAGAGGCGACCTCGGTGATGCCCGGCCTCGACGTTGCATCGTTCGCAGTGGAAGTCGTAGGGGATCTCGGCGCAGGCCACGCAGGTCGGGTGGCCGTCGGCGTTAGGTGGTCCGGGCAGGAGCCGGTCTTGGAGGCAGTCGGGACACGTGCCGCGGGTGTGTACAGCGTTGAAGTAGCAGGTGAAGCAGAGCCTGCCTTCGGGCCAGGTGGCTGCTAGTCGGGGGATGTTTCGTCCGCAGCGTGCGCACGGGTCGTGGCGGTCACTGGTGGTGCGTGGTCGGCCGCGGACGGTGCGGCGAGGACAGAGCCCGACGGGTTTGGGATCCATCGCTGTCACAGTTCTATTCGTCCAGGATGTTCGCGCGGCGCGGTCGTACGGTCCGGTCCAGCTGAACGACATTCGGCGCAGGTGCGGTTCCGGTCTTGCGGGTGCGTGCATCGGCCGCTGTGGTGGTGAGCAGGTCGGCGGGTGTGCATTCGAAGATGTCGCACAGCGCCGCGATCACTTGCAGGGAGACGCGTTCGGGGCGTTGGTTGACCAGGCGGTAGACCTGGGGTCGGGACAAGGTGATGTCCCGCTCGGCGAGCAAGGGGATGAGGTCTGTGGTGTTGTGCAGGCCGCGTGCCGCCATGAGCTCAGCCAGTCGCCACGTGTAGTCGACCGTGCGTTTCATGATGTTCCGTCCTGGGTCGTGCGGGCCATGGCTTCTTTCACCGTACGGTCGAGCGCGGCCCGCAGGGTAGAGCGTCGGAACTGGTCGGACACGAATTGATAGATGCCCGTGGTCGAGGCGTATTCGTGTCTGATATGTGGGTGATCGCCCACGCCGGGGTGGGCTGGGGCGAGGATGCGGTATCCCTGCGAAAGGAACATCTGGTGACGTGGAATCCGTGCCTTGTCCGCGTCGGTCGAGGAGCCGACCTGGCCGCGTTGACGATCGGGCATCCGGTGGTCGATGAGTACCTGGCGTTCGTTGGTGCTCGTGCTCGCCCGAACACGTGGTTGGCGGTGGGATACGACCTGAAGGTGTTCTTCACTGTGGTGGCCAAGGATCCGGTCGATGTGAGGGCCGCTGATGTGTTCGCGTTCATCAAGGCACAGCGTGCGCCGCGCCTGGGCGGGCGGGTGGTGCGTTTGGACGATGGTGAGTCGGGTTTGTCGGCTCGCACTATCGCGCGTCGCTTGTCCAGCGTGAGCGGCCTGTTCAACTACCTGCTCGCCCGCGGGGACCGTGGCGTGACCGCCAACCCGGTACCTCGTGGGTTGACGGTTCGCCGGCCCGGGGACCGACGCCGTGCCAGTGTCCCGTTGGTGCGGCGGCCGCGGACGTTGCCGCGGGTTCTGGCCCCGCACGAGGTCGATGCTTTCATGGCCGCGTTGCGCACCCACCGGGACCGTGCGATGGTGCAGGCGATGTTGCTTGGCGGGCTGCGACGCTGTGAAGTCTTGGGGCTGCGCCTGGGTGATGTCAACGCTGGTGAACGCCGGCTGTTCGTGGCCGAAGGCAAGGGTGGGCACCAGCGGTTGGTGCCGATTTCGTCCCAGTTCCTGGCCACGCTGGCGGCCTATCTGGATGAGGAACGTCCACGCACCTCGGTGACCGACCGCCTCTTCGTGGTGTTGAAGGGAGCGAACCGGGGTCGGCCGCTGTCGGCGGCGGGCGTGGACGAGATCGTGTCTGCCGCTCGGGTCCGAGCGGCATTGTCGAGGGTGACGTGTCACCAGTTGCGTCATACCTGTTTCACCAGGTTGCGCGAGGCCGGCATGGCGCTGGAGGCGATCCAGGCCCAGGCCGGTCACCGTTCGATCGAGTCCACCCGGATCTATCTGCACCTGAGCAATGGGTGGCTCGCGTCGGAGTACGCCCGAGCGATGGGCGCCCTCGACGATCTCGCGCCCGAGGGGCAGGTCTACAGATGAGGGCTTTCGCGCGCACCGCCGAGCTTGACGCGCTGGTGGACGCTTACACCCAGTCACTGGCGGCCGCCGGCATGTCCGCGGGCTATCCCAACGACTCGGTGGCACGCAGCTTCTTCGTCCGTATCGGCGTCGCGAGGTGGCAGGCGATGCCGTTGCAGGACCAGCTCAGTGTGCCGCCCAAGTACCGGCGAGTGGTCAGTTGGTTGCTGGCCTCCCAGCGGATGCGCCCGACCGCTGCCTACCTGGCCGTCGCGCGCCCCTGGGTCGGGGTGATCGGGCGGCACGTCCACGCCGATTTCTATGCGCACTTCAGGCAGGTCGCCGCACAAGTTGGCTTCGACACGCGCTCCACCGACCTGCAGTGGGCCGCGTTGATGAAGGTCGCGGCGCTCAAACACGTTGCGCCGGACCAGCTCACCCGCGAACTGCTGCATGCCGGACGCGATGAACTCATCGCCGCTATTGAGCATCATTGTCCGGTCGCCAGCGGACACCTGTGGATCACCGCCGCGCTGTTTCGAGCCGAGGCCAGCCTCTTCCACGCAGGTGTCCTGGCCCAACCACCGAGCCGGCGCGGCCTGCGCCCGGTGCGCACACCCGCCCAGCGGTGGGAGCACGTGACCCCCGGCCTGGCCACGACACTGTTGGGGTACATCGAGCAGATCTCCGTGTCGCTGCGCGCGTCCACCGTCGCCCGGACTGAGACGATCCTGCGTGAGTTCGCCGGGTTCGTTACTCACACTGCCCCCGACGTCGCGAAGGTCGCGGACCTGCGCCGCGCCCACATCGAGGCCTACAAACTCCACCTCGCCCAACGCCCCTCGGTCACCGGTGCCCGGCTGTCCAAACACAGCCTGGTCAGCCATCTCGGGGTGCTGCGTACCTGCCTGGAGCGACTGACCGAATGGGCTGGCGAGGACCAGCCGACAGGCGTGCTCGTGTTCGCTGGCGACCTGCCACGGCTGGACGACCCGCTGCCACGCTTCCTCGACGACGGCGCCGCCACAAAGCTGTTGCAGGCAGCCCGCAGCGACGAGGACCCGTTCGTGCGGATGGCCGTGGAAGTCCTGGCACGGACCGGCATGCGCAAAGGTGAGTTCGTTGACCTGACCGTCGACTCCGTCGTACAGATCGGGTCGGCGTTCTGGTTGCGGGTACCGCTGGGCAAACTGCGTAACGACCGTTACATCCCGCTGCATCCCCAGCTGAAAACGCTGCTCGATGACTGGTTGGCCGCCCGCCCGGCCGGGTTGCGCAGCGACTACCTGTTCATCGAGCACGGCCGGCGCATCACCAAATCTCGGGTTGAACACGCCGTCCACAAGACCGCGGCCCGCGCCGGGATCGGTCACGTCACCCCCCATCAACTCAGGCACACCCTGGCTACCCAGGCCATCAACCGGGGCATGTCCCTGGAAGCCCTCGCCGCGCTGCTCGGACACCGATCGTTGCGGATGACTCTGGTGTATGCCCGGATCGCCGACCGGAAGGTCGCCGACGAGTACTTCTCCGTCAGTGAACAAGTCGAAGCCCTGTACGACCAGCCCCGAAAGCTGCCCGCCGACGCCGAGGGAGCCGAGATGCTCAAACTGCGCCGTGAGATGCACCAGCGGATGCTCGGCAACGGGTACTGCGCCCGACCGGTCGGCCTGGACTGTCACTTCGAGTCCATTTGCGAGTCGTGCACGTTCTTCCAGACCACCATCGACTTCCGGCCCACCCTGCAACGACAGCGCGACGACGCCGCAGACAAGGGCCAGCTCGGTCGACAGAAAGTCTTCGATGGGCTGCTGGCCCGACTCGACGACACCGCGTCATGACCCGCCCGCCACCCCATCAACCGATCGACTTGACACCGATCACCCGCATAATGCCCCATCTGGTCCTGTACGAATCGTGGGTCCCAGCCGGCTTCGAGCAGATGTGTTGCGTAGGAGCGTCGGAAGGAGTGCAGGTCCAGGCCGTCCGATAGGCCCAGTTCTTCGCAGTATCGGCGGACCCGGCGGATCAGGGTCGATTCCACGACCAGCCCGCCGCGTTCACTGGGGAACAGGTCGAGCGTGTCGGGTTCGCCCCGGCCATTGGCGAGCCAGTCTTGGAGGATGGCTGGTGTCCATCGCCATACCGTTAGGACGCTGCGGGGTTTGTGGGGTGAGCCGCGTCGTGCCTTGCCGTAGCGCACCTTGCAGACGCCGAAGGCGCCGAACTCTCGTGCATGGGGGTTGCGGGCGAAGTCGACCGTTTGCAGATGGCGCAGTTCGTTGAACCGCAGCCCGTATGCGTAGGCGACTTTCATCATCACTGCGTCGCGGTAGGCGGCCTGCCATCCCTTTCGGCTGGATTGGCCGATGCGTTCGACCTCGTCGTCCGCGTGGTCCAAGAGCGCGGCGATCTCCTGCCGTGTGTACGGGCGCTTGGTCGGTCGCGCGTCGTACTCCTGGGCGTGACCGGCGGTGTTCCACTCGAAGAACACTTGCGCCGGGTGCGTCCCGAAGTACTGCTCACAGATGCGATCCCAGCCGTAGTCGGGGTTGCTGATGTAGGTGGTGAACGCGCGAAGAGAGCAGTGGTAGCTGCGCAGCGTGGAGTGAGCAACGTGCTTGACCGTCCGCAGATCGGCGGAGAATTCTTCGACCATCGCCGGGGTCCAGTTCCACGGATCCTCATTCACGTGGTCCATGAATCGCTGCACGAGGCGTACCCGTTGGTCGATCGTGGCGAACTGCAGGTTCCGCGCGAGCTGCTGGTTGCGCCAGCCATCAAGCATCATCGCGAGCACCTGCTCATCGGGTCGCAGGACCGGCATCGACGCCACCAGGTGGACCCGACCAGAGTCATCAATCCGCATCAAAACTCCCGCACATCCGGTTGCATCCAGTGATTCAATGATGCATCAGATGAGAATCGCGCGCATCCGCGCAGGTCAGCGGCGTGTCATCACAACAGCGCTGGACCCGCAGGTCGGCATCCGAGGGTCCTGCTTGCCAAGTGGTGAGCGCCTAGATCCACTACGTTTTCGCAGGTCAGAGGCTCAGATGTCGTCATTGCTGGGCCAGTACAGTCGAACCGTGCGATTGATTCATCTGATGCAATACGCAGAGTACGACTTGTCATAAGGTGGATTATCGGCGGTGTGAAATAGGGTGGGGGAGCAGCTGTGATCAGGCCGACCTGGGTGACATTATTGAGGCCATGACCACACCTGCTGCGCGCCGTGATCTGCTAGCTCACCAGGAGTCGGTGACGTGCTCAGACGCGGCCATCGCGAAAGACTTGTGGGCGCTGTGTGACACCAAGATCCTGCTCGCTTATCTCGGCGCGGTGAAAGAGACCCGCGCGGTCGCGCAGTGGGCCGCTGGGCAGCGTCGGCCCTCGAGCGCGATGATGACTCGGTTGCGGACCGCCTATCAGGCGGCGGCGCTGCTGGGCGCGATGGACGGTGCGGGGGTGGTGCAGGCGTGGTTTGCGGGATGAACCCGCACCTGGAAAACATGTCACCGGCCCGCGTGTTGCTGGAGCAGGATCTGCACCTGGTCGGTCCTGCGGTGATCGCTGCGGCCCGTTCGTTTGCTGGCGAGCTGGTGGCCTGACCGGTTGCCTACACCGACCTACCCGGTCGTTAACAGAATGCCTTACTTTTTTTCGAGCGGCCTCGTAATTAGTTGGCGATATGTCCGAGATAGGTCTCAGCAAAGTCTGGGTGGGATTATTTGTGAGGCACTCGGTTGTGCGGGTTGTTCACAGAACCGCACGGCACTTAGGACTATGAGTAGCTAAGTGTCGAGGCAAGCGCGACCTAATCAAATTTTCCGAAAGCATTGTCCTGCCTGGGCTTTGCCATTCAAGGCTTGCACGTTTGGGCGCGCTGAGGAGTCTTGCTTCTGAGCGCCGCCCGCAACTGTCGTCCACAACATGTAGTGG
>JALYUK010000112.1 GCA_030853805.1 Actinomycetota bacterium
CGCCCCAGTCATCCCAGGTCAGCAGGAACACCGTGCTGTTCCACAGGCCGGCGGTCACGAACGCGTCGACGGCCTGCCAGATCTTGTCCTGGCCCTTAGTCACGTCCGCTACGGGGTGTTCGTCATAGGGGCTGTCGTGCCAGAGCATCGACAGGTCGGGCACGGTTCCGTGCTGGGCGTCGGTGACGATCTGGTCAGAGCGGACAACGTTCGGTGAGCCCTTCAGCTGCTGGTAGAAATTCACCGGGTAACTGGAGGAGCCGGTATAGGCCTTCCACGACAGCCCGTTCTGCCCGGCGTGCCCGGGAAGGGAGGGCATGTCCCAGACCGGTTCGGCCGCGGCGCGCGGCGGGTTACGCAACGTCGGGCTCTGCCCACCAACAATCAGCAAGTGGTTCGGGGTGGAGTTCGTACCAAACCCTGAGCAGTGGTTCTCCAAGAACGCGCCCGTTTTAGCCAGCCACGCGTAATAGGGCAGGACTGCGTCGGTATCGATCTGGGTATGCGTGGCAGGGGTGGGTGTGCCGCCGGTCTGGGCATGTAACCATTTCGCGTACGCAGCACGGGTATGGGCCTGGTCATGGGCGGGAGGGTTCGGCTGGCTTGGCCACCCGGTAGCCACATTCGCGCCCCACGCCCGCAACGAGGTGAAGTAGTTATCGGTGGTGTGGTTCTCCTGGATGAACACCACCACCCGGTCCACGATCTTGGCCATCACACCACCCTGCCCACACCCGGCCCCGGTGACAAGCAAACAGTGCGCAAACAACCGGCCGATCTCCGGGTGCGAGTAGCAGCGATGCAAGATCGTGCGCCACAGACGTCCCAGCACGTGTCAGATGGGGATCCACGACCCAGACACGCGCGCGGGAGCGATGGGCCCTTCCGGTTCTGGTTCTGACACCCTGGTGACACTATGAATATCTTTCCGCTGGCCTGGTTGAAGGCTCCGCAGATCATCGGCGGGGATGTGCAGCATCTCGTGCAGGGTGGTGTCCTCCTGACCCGGGTGTTCGTTGAGCGTTTGGTTGATGACGACGTGGCTGGGGCCACCGAGACGGTGGATTTTTCCTATCGAGGGGTGGATTACCAAATCGACTTATCAGCAAGGAACGCCAGAGCCGTGGACAAGCTGCTCACCCAGATTGTTGAGGGCGCCCGCCGCACGGAGAAGTCGCCCGCTGCACGACGTCGGGGTACCCAGACGCGCAACCGCGCTCCGGTAGCCAAAGCAGTGCGTGCATGGGCCAAACACGAGGGCATCGAGGTGGCCGACCGAGGTCGAGTCGCTGCGGACGTTATCCAGCGTTTTCAGGACGCTCACGGCGGATAGGTACCGCTCGTACCGATGAGCCTTCAGCGGATCGGTTGCGGGAAATCGGGTCGCGCGGTGAGTTACGCCAGTGAGTCGTCGTAGGCAGCGGTCAGTGCGCCACCCGCGTCGCCGGTGTTGATGACTCCCGTCGGCTCGATGAGCAGCGCGTGGGTTTCTCCGTCCGCGACGGGGCAGTGCTCGACACCTCGCGGTACGACGAAGAGCTGGCCGGCGCTAAGCCTGACGTTGCCGTCGCGTAGTTGAATGGTCAGCTCACCAGCAACGACGATGAACAGTTCATCGGTGTCCTCGTGGGTGTGCCAGACGAACTCACCCCTGACCTTCACGACCTTGATCTCATAATCGTTCAGGCGAGCTACCACCTTGGGCGACCAATGCTCGGAGAACAACGACAGTTTTTCGGTGATATCCACCGCCTCGTTAGCCATGGCTCGAGCCTCGCATATAACGACTGCACCGATCCCACACCGGCGCGGTCTATGACCCGATAAGTATCCCGATACGGCGATAGTTGGGTTAACCCTTGCCGCCCCCGGGTGGCAGGGTTCCTGCGGTCAGTGGCGGTGTTCAGCCAGTTCGCGGCAGTGCAAGCACATCGTCGCGCGGGGAAATGCTTGCAACCGCGCGACGCCGATCGGGTGGGTGCATGACTCGCAGGTTTCGTAGGTGCCGTCCTCGATACGTTGCAGGGCGGTACTGGTTTGCTGCAGGAGTAATTGTTCATTGGCCAGGACCACAGCCTCCTGTTCGGTACGCGACATGCGATCACCGACATCAGCAGTGTCCCCACCGGCCGGTGATGATCCCAGGTCGGTAACGGTATCGGCCCGGGTCGTGGACAGCTGCGCGCTGAGCCGAACGAACTCGCAGCTCAGGTGAGTTTTCGCCTGCGCAAGATCAGCGGTGCTCATCCGGGTCGGGGCGCTGCTGCTGGTTCGGGTCACACCATGCTCCACATCACAACGTAGGAAGGGGCCAAAAACGGCCAAGGTTAGAACAGTCCGGGAACAATACCGCCCCACTGCACGGGCATTACTGACAAGCCCCGGCGGTGGGGGAAACCTCTGCGCCCTGGGCAGGTTTACCCTCCTACCGGGGCCTGAAACAATCACGTTCTCGCAACGCCGCTAGCGGCTCGTGCTGGGCACGCCATAGGCCAGGACCTCGGTGCTGGCCTATGGCGATCATCCACCGGTCGCCGGTCGCCGGTGGGGTGATACTTCAACGGTCGCCTGATTGATCACGTCGTGCCCGCAGCTCGCCGCACCACGGGAGGGCCGCGAGTCCACATAGACGCGGCCCGCTGACTCACGTAGCAGGAACCCGATTTCTAGGTGCATGTCGGCAGGATCGCGTAGACCGATGGCCGTCGTCGCAGCATCGCTAAGAGCAGCAACACTCTTTCGTGAGTGGGTCCGTGACCGGTGGGGTGCGCCACGCGACGGGTTGGGATGGACGTCCTGCCCTGGTCTTCATCCGGCTGCTGCGCGAGGCCGTTAGGCCAGGAGTGAGTGTCGTTCTAGATGGTGTCCTACTACTCGTGAGCTCGCCTTGTACTGCCCTAGGGTCAGGACCTTGACGGGGCTCATCCATCCTTGCGAGGGCTTATGAAGAACCCATCCCTGCCCAAGAGTGACCGCGGCATGCTGAACGAGCCCGTCCACGGAACGCCACACCAGAACGGTGCCAACCTCGGTATCACCTCCGCCAGGTCGCGTGTTCTGCCAGAGCCAATCCTCGAACGGCTCACGCAACATCCCCTGCGTGTCAGCGTGGTCCCCTCCGGCAGCGGCCATGACCATCCCGAAACAGTTCAGACCACTGGCATGGGCGAACGTGCCCGCGAGCCGTTGAGCCCCAGGAAGGGTCTGGTTGACCGCGCGCCACACACCGGGCGTGACGTCGTCGTGCCGGCTGGCCCGGCGGTGCTCTTCGACGAAGTTCTTGAGCACTAGTTCTTCATGGCCAGCAATCAGTGATGGCCACCACACAAACCGGTGCCCGTCAGCCTGCGTGTGAGCAGGGTCGCCCACCACAGAATCCCACGCCCTGACGCTGGGTACCAGCTCACGACCGAACGTGTGTTGAGCACGTACCAGGAACGTTCTCATCGGCCGGCTCAGATCCCCGAACTGTGTCTCGCTCAACCAAACCACCTGCACATGGTTCGGGTGTTCGTACAGGCCGTACGTGTCGCGTAGCTCGCTGGTCAGCACGACACCATGGGTCTGCTCGCCCAACCCCGAGGCAAGATCAGCAGTGACCAGGAACGGTTGGAC
>JALYUK010000131.1 GCA_030853805.1 Actinomycetota bacterium
GCCCGAGGTCGCCGGTGACCGTTCCGCTTACGGAGCGCCGTAAGCGCCCACCCTGTCACCTCAGGACGGTTCGTCCTCGCCCAGTAACTCTGCGTTTCGTTTCTTCACCCGGGCCGCGCGGTCTGCGAAGTTGCGCTGTTCCTGTGCTCGGCTTATCGGCATCGGCGTGCGAGGCAGCGGGGCCGGTGACGTTGAGTGGCGGGGTAGGACGTCGGTGCCACTGAGGCGGACTAGCTTGTCTAGATAACTGATCGGAAACCCGGTTGCGCGAGTTGTTCCGTCCAACATTTCCACCTCGATGAGGTCCTCCCATCGTCCGGGGGTGCGCACGCCACGGACTTTGGCCCAGGTAATCGGGCGCAACGAGAACGCGGGGCGGATGCGTCGCTGATCGGCCCGTCCTCGCCGAAGCCGGATCGCCCACGTCAACACCAGGTATGGGGCGATGACCAGCCCTGTCAGAAGGGTCGCGCCAAGGTGGCTGGCGATGTTGAAGGCACCGAGGGCCACCACAATCCCAGTCACCGTGATGGGATGGACTAGGGCCCATCTGCTGCGGTCGATGAGCCGAGGCAGGGTAATGAAGTCCGGTTTCGCGGCTTCGGGGTGACGCGCCGCTGCCGATGTCTGGCTCGCGTCGTCACTACCTTCAGGGCGCGTCACGATCCGTCGTCGTCCGAGGTGGTATCGCTGGTCCACGGCTTCCCGATGAGTTGCTCGGTGGAATTCCTGACACGGGCAGCACGGTCGGACAGATCACGCATTTCCTTGGACGGTGCCTTCGTCGAGGCAGAAGGGCGACGTTCAACGGGTTTACCGCTCAGCTGCACCAACGAGTTCAGGTACGCGGCGGGTACGCCCGTTGTCAGGTCTTTACCCTCGGTCGTGCGTAGATGCACGCTGGTGTCCCAACGCCCCGGTTCGATAAGGGCCTGCACATCGCTCCACGACGTCATCCGGAACGCGCTCTGACGGCGGATGCCGTACTGGTCAGCAGCAGCACGACGCCACCGCAACCACGGGTTGACACTGATAATCATGGCCAGCAGAACTTGAAGGGACGATGACACCATCGGGTCGAGGACGAAGGACACCAGGGCGGCTGTGCCGTAAAGGGCAAGCACGACGAAGACGGCGACCCGCCACCGCCGTCGGGGCCCTTTAACGGGAAGCAACAACCGTTGGCCCGACTCAGCCACCGGTGCCCGCTTCGCTAGAGGTCTCATCACTGCGGGATTCCCAGAGTGGGTCTGCATCAACGAGCGTGGCATTACGGGCGCGGAACCGGGCGACGCGGGCCGCGAAGTCGTCTTGTTCCTGCTGCCATGTCCTGCGTACCTCGACCTTGGGCAGCGGGCGCGCAAGCTCACGCTCGGACTTAATGGGCTTGCCACTGATCCGGCTCAACTCCTCGGCGTATTCGATCGGCAGGAGTGTCGCTCGTTGTTTTCCGTCAGTACATCGAAGAACGAGATACAGCTGAAACTGCGAAGGCTCCTGGATGGCCCGCACGCGGTCCCAGGGCACTACACGACGCATCGGAGAATGTAGTCCCAGCGCATCAGCAGTAACACCCCTGCGGCACCTGATCAGTTGATAGGTCAAATACAACACGCCAACAACGCCGTAGAACAAGCCAAGGTCAGACCGGTAAAAGATCGCGGCAATCACACACGGCGGTAAAAATTGAACACAGGACGATCACAACCTGGTCGCTGCGCGAGGTTGCTAGCGGCGGAACATACCGAAGACGCGCTGCAGTCGGCTCAGCACCCATCTTCCGATAGTAAGAGGTTCCGCAGATAGGTGCGAAGAAACTATGGCAACAGTGTCACTCAGGGATCCTGCAGCATGTCGGATCTTGTGGTGTGAGGGCCTCGCTGTTTCAGGTGGTGGTTTTTTGGCCCTTGAGTGCCTGCTCGGCTGTTACGGCGCCTTTGGGGGCGGTGATGTTCTGCGGTGCGCCGTACCCGGTGAAGTCCAGCTGCCCCTTCTTGGCCGCGGTCTTGTTCACGATCTGCAGGGGCACTGGCGAGGCGGCATCAGCAACGGTGAGGGTGCTGCCATCTTTCTGGGTCAGGACCAGTGCTTTCTTCCCGTTCAAGGTAGTTCGCTTCACGCCTGACTGCATCGGGGAGTCCGCAGAGTTCAGGCCCGCGGCGATGCTTTGCAACGTCAACGAACTCAAGGGGTTGGACTTGCCAGTGACCTTGATCCATTTACCGGCCAGCCCGGCGGCTTTACTCCCGGCCGTTTTGGTCCAAAACCCTGCCGGGGCCTTGACGTAGGCGGTGGAGCCAACCTTGACGATATTCACGACCAGACCCTGGATCGTTTGAGTACCAGCGGTGTTATTGCCTTGGAATCGCAGATCTAGTTTCTGCTGCTGCCCGTTCTGGGTCACAACGCCACTGATATGCACCGACTTGGCGTTGAACAACGCTGACTTGGTGTCAGCCAGTACCTGGGTAGCCGATTTGCCCGCTTCGCTACCACTGGCCGTGGAGGAAGTGCTTGACCCGGTACTACTGGAAGCAGGGCTACTAGAGGCAGCGCTAGTCGAGCTGGAGCTGCTGGATCCTGATGTGCTCGATGCTGAACTGCTCGACGCGTTCCCGGTTGATCCAGACGATCCACACGCGGCCAGACTCCCGGCCACCACGATCGTCACTACACAGGCCACACCGTTACGGGTGATGTTCATTGATTTCCCTCCCCGACGGACCCCTCCCATAGGGATCACATGCATCTCGGGCGACGCTAGCAGTAAAGACATCGCACCGCCGGGGCTCGCATCTCAGGCCCACAACTGGGCCCCGCCCAGCGCGCCCACGAGTCTCCCCACGATGGCCGTCCACAGGACTCGCCACAAGCCCACCTGCCGGGCAGGAACGGTCAGTAGATGGCTCGCGCAGATCGACAAACGCCGTCCTTAATTTCTCGCCCAGCCGGATCAATCTGGCCGCGATACGAGCCATCTAGGTTCGCCAGCACGACCCAAAGAGCAAAGCAAGAAGGCGGGCCCATCGCGTGGACTACCCGTCCGACCGCAGGACGATCCGACTACGGAGCAGCTGAGCCTGGCCGTTTGAACGACACGACTATGTGAACGGCTATCGCGACCCGTTGCGAGCCACCATGATTGATGCCACCGCGCCAACAACTGCAGCTGCAACTGCTAGAAGCACCGCCCAGTGATAGAGCACCGCGCCGACCACGAACAGGATCAGGACAAAGCTCCAGAGAGCTACAACTCCTGCCCATCCAGCTCGTGACGTTGGGAACCAGCGCAGCTGCGGGGACGAGGTGCCTTTCATGACGGAACTATGGCACCAACCGATCCGGTCTGAACGCGAGACGTGGGTTCGAGGAAGATCGCAAGCGGAGCGGCCTGCACGTCCCGCAGCTCGATCGATGACCGGGACGGGATCTACCGCGTCGACGGGTCACTATCAGCATTTCTGAACGATCGTCGCGGCGTTCGATCACGCGAGATGTCTGCTGCTCGGGACCGCGTTGTGCACGCCCTTCCCTCCTTCGGTGAGCTGGGGAGGAACAGGGGCCGAACGGCCGTGCTTGTTCTATGGTCGATTGCATGAGCACCGTCGGGGCGAGTGTTGCCGGACACCGGGTCGAGCCGCTGAGCCCGGGAACGTGGGACGCGTTCGCGGATCTAGCCGAGCGGCACAACGGCGTGTGGGGTGGCTGCTGGTGCGCCTTCTTCCACTGCTACCCCGACCCTTCCGAGCGCCGACAGCTCGGCAACCGCGAGTTCAAGCATTACCTCGTCCAGCAGGGCCGCGCCCACGCGGCGTTGGTCTTCGATGGCGACGTTGCCGTCGCCTGGGCGGAATACGGGCCGGTGGCTGAGCTACCGAACATTCATCACCGCAAACAATGGGAACAAGAGGTGATCACCATGCCCGACTATCGGATCACCTGCCTGTTCGTTGACCGCCGGTACCGGCGCAACGGGATGGCTTCTGTCGCTGTGCGGGGCACATTGGCGTTAATAGGCCAGGGCGGCGGGGGCCTGGTCGAGTCCTACCCACACGACGTGCCCCCAGGCAAGAAAACCTCATCCTCGTTCCTGTACAACGCCACCAGGACCATGTACGAACGGCTCGGGTTCACCTACGAGCGACCCAAGGGCAAGGGCAACTGCGTCATGAGCATGATGGTTGCGCCGACCTAGCCGGGCCCGGCCGGCCCTCATCGCGCTGACATCCTGCTGGTCGCCCATTCCACGAG
Organism: Actinomycetota bacterium; assembly: GCA_030853805.1. GTDB lineage: Bacteria > Actinomycetota > Actinomycetes > Actinomycetales > Dermatophilaceae > Allobranchiibius. Next base: position 4,252 of record JALYUK010000131.1, read on the forward strand.
GTGAGTGATGCCGTGGTCGT
>JALYUK010000169.1 GCA_030853805.1 Actinomycetota bacterium
TGGTGGGCGCTGCCGTGATCCCCAGCGGGATAACCATCGCCCGGTCCGGGCCCAGTCACGCCTACATCGCCAGTCCGTCCAACCAACTGTCGCCGGGCGCCGTCCCCGCAACCACCTGGCTGCGCACCCACACACCCGAGCAGGCGCTGCTCGCGACCAACGTGCACTGCCGCAAGGCCAAGACCACCCGGATCTGCGACTCGCGCGCGCTATGGGTGACCGCCCTCAGCGAGCGCCGGGCCTACGTCAGCTCCTGGGGATACACCGATCAGGCCTACGCGACGGCCAACCACCCACGGCCCGGGGAGAAGGGCGTCTTCTACTGGAGCGCCTCCTTCTACGACCAGCCACGGCTGCGCCTCAACGACTCGGCGTTCAACGCACCCACCCCGAAGATCCTGGCCACCTTGTACAACCGGGGAGTGCGCTACCTGATCGGTGACACCTCGGCAAGCCCGGTGTCCCCACGGCTCGCGACCCTGGCGCAGCAGACCTTCCACTCCGGAAACGTCACGGTCTATCGCCTGCGTAAGCCGTGACGGCGGGCGCTCAGGGTGAGGTAACCGCCCGGGGTGGCGTAGGTCACGCTCCAGGAGTAAATTACTGAACGAACGGTCGGTAATTGACAGTGCCAGTTCCGGCAGTGCCGACCGACGTCTATCCAGGAGAGCTGTCATGTCGACGACGATTTCGAGTCTTGATACGCCGTCGTTGGAGCACGCCTTCGACGCCACGATCGACGACGACCGTCGTATCGAGCCCCGCGACTGGATGCCCGAGGCTTACCGCAAGACGATGATCCGCCAGATCGCGCAGCACGCGCATTCGGAGATCATCGGCATGCAACCCGAGGGCAACTGGATCACCAGGGCTCCATCCCTGCGTCGCAAGGCGATTCTGCTGGCGAAGGTGCAGGATGAGGCCGGTCACGGAATGTATCTGTACAGCGCTGCAGAGACTCTCGGCGCCGACCGCGCCGATATGACACAGAAGCTGATCGCCGGTCGGCAGAAGTACTCCTCGATCTTCAATTACCCCACGCTGACCTATGCGGACGTCGGAGTCATCGGCTGGCTCGTAGACGGTGCTGCGATCTGCAACCAGGTGCCGCTGTGCCGTGCTTCCTACGGCCCGTACGCCCGCGCGATGATCCGGGTCTGCAAAGAGGAGTCCTTCCACCAGCGCCAGGGATATGAACTGCTGCTGACGATGATGGGCGGTACTGACCGCCAGCGCGCCATGGTGCAGGAGGCGACCGACCGCTACTGGTGGCCGTCGCTGATGATGTTCGGTCCGCCCGACGACCGCTCCCCCAATACCGCCCAGTCCATGCGCTGGGGGATCAAGCGGCACACCAACGACGAACTACGTCAGCGTTTCGTCGATATGACTGTGCCGCAGGCGGCAAAGCTGGGTGTGACGCTGCCCGACCCCGACCTGGTGTGGAACGAGTCACGTGGTCGTCACGACTTCGGTGAGATCGACTGGTCGGAGTTCGACGCCGTGCTGAAGGGCAACGGCCCATGCAACACCCAGCGGGTGCAGCACCGCCGCCGGGCGCATGAGGATGGTGCCTGGGTGCGCGAGGCCGCAACCGCGTACGCAGCCAAGGCCGCCGCCCGATGAGCGAATCCACCGGCGAGGCATTCACTGCCGAAGGCGGGCACGGTGCCGTACCCATGGAGGGCATACCCGTCGAACCGTCGCCTGCGGCGGTGCGCTCGGACTGGCCGCTGTACGAAGTGTTCCTACGCGGCAAGCGCGGGCTGAACCACGTCCACGTCGGCTCCCTGCACGCTGCCGACGCCACGATGGCGCTGCACCACGCGCGCGATCTCTACACCCGGCGTAACGAGGGTGTCAGCATCTGGGTGGCCGCGTCCGTCGACATCACCGCATCCAGCCCCGCCGAGAAGGACCCGTTCTTCGCGCCGTCGGGTGACAAGGTGTACCGCCACCCCACCTTCTACGACATCCCGGCCGACGTGCCGCACATGTGATGACAAAAACCACCGACCACGCAGCCACCGACCATGCTGCCGGCGACCACCTCTACGAAGGCCTTGCCGACGAACACTTCGGCGACGAACGCTGGGCTTTCGGCACCGGTTTCACGAACGCCCTCGAAGGCATCGACACCACGATTCCTGACAACGTCGACGCCGATGCACTCGCCGATTACTGCCTGATGCTCGGCGACGATGCGCTCGTCATGTCCCACCGCCTGCAGGAGTGGGTGACCCGGCTGCCGGAGCTGGAGGAGGAGACCGCCGTCGCCAATATCGCGCTGGACCTGCTGGGTCAGGCCCGGATGCTGCTGGCCCGCGCAGGCACCGTTCTCGGCCGTACCGAGGACGACCTCGCATTCTTCCGCGACGCCCAGGACTTCCGCAACGTCCGCCTCGTGGAGCCGGTCGACGACGACTTCGCCCAACTGGTCATCCGCCTGATGGTGTTCAGCACGTGGCGGCTGGCCCTGCTGGAGCGGGTCCGCGATGTCGCCGACCCTGTTCTGGGCGCCATCGCGGCCAAGGGTGTGAAGGAGCTGACCTACCACCGGGACTACGCCGCCGGCTGGGTGCTGCGCCTCGGCGACGGCACCCAGGTGTCCCAGCGACGGATGACGGTCGCTGTGGAACGGGTCTGGCCGCTCATCCCCGAGCTGTGGAGACACTGCGGGGCGCAGGACGCACTCGGCATCACGGCTCCACGGCAGCCGGTGCTCGACGTGCTCGCCGACGTCTTCGGGCAGGCCACGCTCACTCTCCCCACAGACCCCCGCGAGCTGGGCGCGGTCGACGGCCGCACCGGTCGGGACGGCATTCATACCGAAGCCCTGGGCTATCTCCTCGCCGAGCTGCAGAGCGTCGCGCGGGCCGACCCGGAGGCCACCTGGTGATCAGCGAAAAGACAGCTACCCGAGCCTGGCGGGTCGCCGCCCAGACCCCCGATCCAGAGTTGCCGATGCTGACCCTCGCCGACCTCGGGATCCTGCGTGATGTCAGCGAAAGCCTCGACGGGAGCATCGTTGCGACCATCACGCCGACCTATTCCGGGTGCCCGGCCATCCGCGAGATCAGCCTTGACCTACGCAGCCGTCTCATCGGCGCGGGGTATGAAAACGTCCGGATAGCGACGCAGCTCGCGCCGCCGTGGACCAGCGACTGGATCACTGAAGAGGGCCGGGGCAAACTGCTCGAGGCGGGCATCGCACCGCCGGACCCCGCGCGGCACACCAGCGGTCCGGTGCCGCTGACTCTGGGGCTACCGACGAGCGCGCCCTGCCCCCGCTGCGGTTCCACGCGCACCACCCAGACAGCAGCATTCAGCGCGACGGCGTGCCGATCCCTGCACCGGTGCCTGGACTGCGCCGAACCCTTCGAGGCGGTCAAATCACTGTGAAGTCATCACTA
>JALYUK010000191.1 GCA_030853805.1 Actinomycetota bacterium
GACGTCACGCTCTACGAAGCCGACGACCGGCCCGGTGGCCACGCTCACACCCACGACGTGCCCATGCCGGACGGCACCACGATCGCCGTCGATACCGGCTTCATCGTGCACAACGACCGGACCTACCCGACACTTCAACGACTCTTCCGCGAGCTGGACGTGCCGACGCAGGCATCGGACATGAGCATGTCGATTTTTGTCCCGCAGACCGGATTCCAATACGCAGGCGGTAAGGGTGCAGGCGGGATCCTTGCTGATCCACGCACCGTCGTACGCCCCGGGTTTTTGCGAATGCTGTTGGACATCAAACGCTTTCACCGCCGCGCGAGGGTGTTCCTGGATGGACCTGCGCACGAGGAACTGACGATGGGCGCGTGGTTGTCGCAGTCCTCCTACAGCCAGGATTTCACCGACAACTTCATCCGCCCGGTGATAGCTGCCGTGTGGTCATGCGCCCCGGATGCTGCGCTGGACTACCCGGCGAGGTCTCTGCTCAGCTTCCTGGACCACCACGGGATGCTGACCGTGAACGGTTCTCCGGTCTGGCGCACGGTAACGGGCGGGTCCCGGGTCTACGTCGATCGTGTCGTGGCCGGTCTGTATGCCACCCGGCTCGCCACTGCGGTCACCAGCGTGCGCAAAATGGGTGACCGTGTGCAGGTCACCGACTCGGCAGGGACGACGCAGGACTACGACGGCGTGGTCATCGCGACGCACCCGCGTCAGGCGTTGGCGATGTCGCCCGATGCGTCCGAGGCCCAGCGCGCCACTCTCGGCGCGATCACCTACTCGGTCAATGTCGCCCAACTGCACACCGACATCTCCGTCCTGCCGTCCAACCCGCGCGCGTGGGCGTCATGGAACTACCTGGCTCCCCAGGACAAGGAGGAAGTCGTGGTGACGTACGACATGACCCGACTGATGCGGCTGCCCAGCCCGTCGAACACCCGCATGCTGGTCACGCTCAACGGCCAGCACACGGTCGACCAGAGCACGGTGATCGCCCAGATGACCTACGAACATCCGCTGTACACCCTGGAATCGGTCCAGGCACAACGACGCCTCCCGTCGCTGTCCGATGACCGGATTGCCTTCGCCGGCGCCTACCACGCATGGGGTTTCCACGAAGACGGCGCGTTATCCGGATTACGCGCGGCGGAAAGCCTGGGCGGGTCATGGGACTGACGCCGCACCCCACAGCAACCCCCTACCTGACTCGGGTCAGGCATCAGCGCACGTCGCCGCTCAGTCATGGTTTTTCCTATCCCGGGATCAGCTGGCTGGTGGATCTTGACAAACTCGGCGCAGCCGACCGTCCCCGCGAATTACCCTGGTGGCAAAGCGCTTTTGTGCGCTTCTCGGCTGCCGACCACCTGGGCGACCCGGCTGGGGTGTGGCGTGACAATGTGACAGCTTTTGCCGCAACACACGGAATCGACATCGCGCAGGGAACGGTGCGCGTGCTCACCTCCGCTCGCTCCCTCGGCTACGTGTTCAACCCGGTCAGCATCTACTGGTGCCACGACGCTGACGGCGCACTGGCATGTGTCATCGCTGAGGTGCACAACACCTACGGAGAGCGGCACGCCTATCTGATCCGACCCGACGCACGAGGGCGCGCGAACGTGCACAAGGACTTCTATGTCTCGCCGTTCAACGACGTGAGCGGCGAATACACGATGTCGCTGCCCGAGCCGGACACCGATTTCGATATCGCCATCACCTTGCGGCGCCCAGATCAGCGACCGTATGCGACCGGTTGGCGCGGACGCCGCGTAGAAGGCCGTCGTGATACCGCGAAAGCTGTGTTGGCAACGCCCCTCGCGTCCTATGTCGTGACCGCCCTGATCCACCTGCACGGAGTGCGGTTGTGGACCCGGCGACTGCCCATCCAACCTCGACCACACCACTCGCCCCAGGAGGCAGTATGACCGCCTTGTTCGATCCGACAGCCCAGGGAATCGATCCCATCCGGTGGCCCGACGTGGTACGAATTCCACGCAGCCTCAAGGCAACCGCTGCTCAACGCGTGATGCGCGGACTGTTCCGCCGCGCCGTCGCGGGCCTTCCGATCCGTGTCGTGATGCCGGATGGCGTGACGTTGGGCGGCAGCGCCGATCACCGTGACGCCCCGACGATGATCGTGCACAATCCGCCCGCACTGATGCGTCGGATGGGCACTGGCGGCCTGATCGGGTTCGGCGAGTCCTACCTGGCGCGCGAATGGGACTGCGACGACCTCGCCGGTCTGATCGCGGCATTCGCGGGCGGCGTGGACACCCTCGTGCCGGCGTCGCTGAAGACGATGCGGTCCGCCTACCTGGCTCGTAAGCCGATGTCGGACAAGCCGTCGACCAAGAATTCCCGCAGCAACGTCGAACGGCACTACGACCTCTCGAACGAGATGTTCGCAACCTTCCTGGACCCGTCGATGTCCTACTCGTCGGCGCTGCTCGACGGCCCGGTCGACGCGGCCGGCCTGGAGCGTGCCCAGCACCGCAAGATCGACCGGATGCTCGACCGGGCCGGCGTCGTGCCGGGGGCCCGCGTGCTGGAGATCGGCACCGGATGGGGCGAGCTGGCGTTACGCGCTGCGCAACGTGGCGCGCACGTCGATTCAGTCACTCTGTCGCGTGAACAACTCGCCTGGGCGCAGCGCAAGATCGATGATGCCGGAGTCGGCGACCTGGTCGACATCGCGCTGCGTGACTACCGAGACACCACAGGGCAATACGACGCCGTCCTGTCAGTGGAGATGATCGAGGCCGTCGGCCTGGAGTACCTCGACACCTACTTCGAGAAGATCGCCAGCCTGCTCAAGCCGGGAGGTATCGCCGTGATCCAGGCCATCACGATGCCGCACCACCGCGTGCTGGAGACCAAGAACACCTATACCTGGATCCACAAGTACATCTTCCCCGGTGGCGCGCTCGCGTCGGTCCAGATACTGCGGGACAGTGCAGCAGGGCGGGGCCTGACATTGGGCGACGACCTCGCGATGGGTGCCAGCTACGCGGAGACCCTGCGCGTCTGGGCCGAAGCATTCGATGTGGCGGGCGATCGTCTCGAAGAGCTCGGATTCGATGAGACGTTCCAGCGGATGTGGCGTTTCTACCTGCGCTACAGCGAGGGCGGGTTCCGGGCCGACTACCTGGACGTGCACCAGCTGACCTTCGCCAAGGGGAAGACCCGATGACCACCTCGTCGAACACGGGCATCGCCGCACGCCTGGAAGCACTGATCTCTCCGCTGGCCGGCGGTGCGCTACCGGTGCATCTGACAGTATGGGACGGCAGTAGCGCCGGACCCACAGATGCTCCGCACGTGACGCTGAACAGCCCGCAGGCAATTCGCCGGTTGCTCTGGCATCCGGGTGAACTGGGCGCCGCGCAGGCCTACGTCACCGGAGAGCTGGAGGTCGAAGGCGACCTCGTGCAGGGTTTGTCAGCGGTACGCGCGACGCTCAAGGCGCGCGGTGTCACGGGTGGTCGCCCGCCCGCACGCACATTCGTGGAAGCCACCAAGCTCGCACGCGAACTCGGCGTCCTCGGCGCTCCGCTACGGGCGCCGGCAACACAGATCGCGGTACGGGGTCGGTTGCACTCGGTAGGCCGCGACCGGGACGTCATCCACAACCACTACGACCTGTCGAACGAGTTCTACTCGTTGATCCTGGATGACCACATGGCCTACTCCAGCGCGTACGTCACGGGTGCGGACCTCGACGGCGAGGAGTCCGAGGCGTATTCACTGGAGGATGCACAACGCGACAAGCTGGATCTGGTGTGCCGCAAGGCCGGTCTGGACCAGCGCCCCGGAATGCGGTTCCTGGATATCGGCTGTGGTTGGGGTTCGCTCTCGCTGCACGCCGCATCGGCCTTCGGCGCCCAGGTCACGGGCGTGACGATCTCCAAAGAGCAGAAGGCCTTCATCGACGCCCGGATCGCCGAACGCGGGCTGGGCGACAAGGTCGAGATCCGGTTGCAGGACTATCGCGAGATCGACGACCCGCCGTTCGAGGCTGTCGCGTCGCTGGAGATGGGCGAGCACGTGGGCGAGCGCAACTATGCGACCTATGCCGACACGCTGGCCCGTTGCGCCTCGGATGAGGCCCAGATCGTCATCCAACAAATGTCCCGGCACGACGGTCACCCCGGTGGCGGCCCGTTCATCGAGGCCTATATCGCCCCGGATATGACCATGCGCCCGGTCGGTCAAACCGTTGCCTTCCTGGAGCGGGCCGGCCTGGAAGTGCGCGACGTACACGCCATGCGTGAGCACTACGTGTGGACGGTGCGCGCGTGGCAACGCCGCTTCGAAGCCTCGAAGGACCAGTTGACCAAGCTGGTCGGCGAAGAAGTCGTGCGGGTGTGGGAGCTCTACCTCGCAGGCGGACTGCTCGCGTTCCAGGACGGCCGGATGGGCGTGGACCAGATCACCGCCGTTCGGCGACGGGACGGTATGAGCGCGTTGCCCGCGGTGCGTCCGGCGAGCTGGAGTGACCCTCGGGTCTGAACAGTTCGGTCTGATCGGTCCGGCCGATCACCTCTCTACATCTGGGATCCGCGTCGAAAAACCCGCGCGGATCCCAGATCACGTGTCTGTTCCGATCTACTGCCGCGCAACGAAGGGCGGGTGCGGAGCTGATTGCCGGGGATAGCGAATGTGCCTATCGTTGGATTGTGAGTGAATATGATGACGGACTCGTGGTCTGCACCGAGGACGCGTTGGTGATCCGCAGGTACTACTTCCCGCTGGCGAGCAGCAAGACCATTCCCTACTCCAAGATCCACTCGATCGAATCGCGCCCGGCAAGTCGGGGCCGCGTGTGGGGCACCGGTAACTTCGTCGACTGGCACAACCTCGACGTGGGACGTCCCAGGAAGAAGACAGCCCTGGCTATCAACCTCGGTCGGCACATCAAGCCCGTCGTCACTCCGGACAACCCCGGCGAGGTCATCAGGGTGCTCGCACGTCACGGCGTCAAAGCTTCGAACTGATCGTCGTCCCCGATAGCGAAAAGACCGTCATGACGCAACCGCGACCCCCTCTTCCTCCGTTCGATGAGGACAGCGCACTGCACAAGGTGCAAGGCGCTGAGGACGCCTGGAACACCTGCGACCCGGAGAAGGTCGCGATGGGCTACTCCCAGGACTCGGTGTGGCGAAATCGCGGGACTTTCGTCACCGGGCATCAGCAGATCATCGAGCTGCTTCGGGACAAGTGGTCACGCGAGTTGGATATGCGCTGCGCAAACAGCTGTGGTCCTTCTCCGGCAACAGGATCGCGGTGCGCTACCAGTACGGAAGTCACGATGCTGTAACCCCCGCACCCCCCACCTTTTGGACATGCTGAACGGGGCACATGTGCCCCGTTCAGCATGTCCAAATCGCGAGATATCAGGGTGTCGCGCGGCTGAGGGCGACCGCGATGAGGACTGCTACGCCGAACGCCGCACCGATGTAGGCGATGACGCCGTGCCAGCCTGCCCCGGAGTAGGCGAAACCGGCGACTGCGCCCAACACCGAGCTGCCCGCGTAGTACGCCAGCAGATA
>JALYUK010000055.1 GCA_030853805.1 Actinomycetota bacterium
ACCGATCACGATGTCGTCGGTCGGATCGCCGAAGGGGGTGGTCACCTTGACGCGCTCGGTCTGCTCCAGGAAGGAGTAGAAACCCGAACCGCCGATGACCCCGATGTCCGCAGGAGTTGCCGCTGTCGTCATGGCAGCACGCTATCCAGCTGGGGTGCACGCGGGCGGACCCGGTCAACGCCTTGGGGATACCGCCGGCCTGTCGCAGGGGTTGTGGACAGGCTCAGGAGGTCGAGGAGCCCGATCCGCCCGAGGAAGAGGAACCGGACGTGCCGCCGGTCGACGCGCCCGAGGAGGCCGGCTGCTTCGAGCTCGTCCCGGCCGATCCTGAATCGCTGTTCTTGGCGGGAGAGCTTGACCCATTGGTCGCCGAGGAGTCCTTGGCTCCCGAACCGGCGTCCGGGCTGCCCGATGCAGGCGAGTCCTTCGAGCCGGAGTCACTGGAGGAGGATGTCGCGCCCGAAGCGCTGGACCCGGCTGCTGCGGTCTTCTTCTTCTTATCGGCGTCACGGCTGTCGTTGCGGTAGAAGCCGGACCCCTTGAAGACCACGCCGACCGAGCCCCACACCTTGCGGAGGCGACCATCGCAGTTCGGGCAGACGCTCAACGCGTCGTCGGTGAAGGCCTGGGCGATGTCGAAGGCGTGACCGCAGTCCTTGCACGCATATGAGTAGGTGGGCACGACTGCACAGTCTAGGACGCGAGCCCGCGCGCGCTCACATCCGCACCGCCCTCGTCCTGAGTCACTGCACTAGTGCGGTTCGGACGGGCGTCGTCGCCACTCCGCGAGTCGGCCGCCTGCACTGACGGTGCGGATACGTCGCACAGCGTGTGCCCGCGTGGCAGCCGTAGTCACCAGCAACAACTGATCGCCGTGCCGCAACGCGTCGCGGCGGCCCGGCACGAAGCTGGCGTTGTCGCGCACGATCATGGTCAGGTTCGCCCCGGGGGGTAGGCGCAGCTCGTGCACCTCCACGCCGTGCAGGCGCGAGTGCGGGCCGACCCGTACCTGCAGCATCTCCGCGTGCAGCTCCTCCAGCGCGGTGGACTCGACCTGCACGTCCAACGCCTGGCTGTCGACGATCAGACCCAGATAGCGGGCCAGGGCGGGCAGGGTCGGCGCCTGCAGCAATGTGAAGACGACCACCAGCACGAAGACGAGATCGAAGATCCACTCGGTGCGGGGCGTGCCGACGGTCAACGGCACGGTGGCCAGCACCACGGGCACGGCGCCACGCAACCCCGCCCAGGACAAGAACACCTGCTCGCGCCAACGGAATCCGAACCACGACATGCTGGCCAGGATCGACAGCGGGCGGGCGACCAGGAGCAGGACCAGGCCGATGACCAACGCGGGGAGGAACTGCTTCTCCAGGCGCGAGGGTGAAGCGAGCAGGCCGAGCAGCACGAAGAGACCGATCTGGGCCAGCCATCCGAGTGCCTGCCCGAAACCCAGCGTCGCCGACCGGTGCGGTAGGTCCAGATTGCCCAGCACCAGCGCTGTCAGGTAGCAGGCGATGAAACCGCTGGTGTGCACGAGCGTGGCACCGGCGTAGGACAGCACGCAGATTGCGACGACACCGATCGAGAACAACCCGGAGGAGCCGACAGACGCCTTCTTGAACAGCGTGCCCAGGCCCCATCCGACGGCCACCCCGACCACCGCGCCGCCCACCAGCTCCACGACAGCAATCACCAGGACGACCCACCAGGGGCTGCTGTCCGCGCCGGGGGTGGCGGCGTGCGCCAGTGCGACGACGATCAGCACCACGGGAGCGTCGTTGAAGCCGGACTCGGCCTCCAGGACCCCGGTCAGCCGTGCGGGCAGCGGGACGTTACGTAAGACCGAGAAGACGGCCGCGGCATCGGTGGAGGACACGATCGCGCCGAGCAATAACCCGATCTGCCACGGCAGGTCCAGCAGGAAATGTGCGGCGACCGCGATGACCGAGATCGAGACGAGCACCCCGACGGTGGACAGCACCGCAGCGGGCGCCACCGAGGGTTTGATGGTCGACCATCGTGTGCTCAGCCCGCCCTCGGTGAGGATGAGGATCAGCGCCGAGTAGCCGAGAACCTGGGTCAGTCTCGGGTTCTCGAAGTTGATGCCGAGGCCCGCTTCGCCGATCGCAGCACCGATCGCGAGGTAGAGCAGCAGGGTGGGCAACCCCGAACGGGTCGCGAGGCGCACGGCGGCGATCGAGACCAGCAGCACGACCGAACCCACCATGAGCGCCACGGCCAGGTCATCGGTGCCGAAGCTGCTCGTCACTGCAGAAACCCCGGAAGCGAGCATGGCGCCTCCTAACGCTGCGAGCGCGTCATTCTGTCAGGTCGCTGGGCGGGGGTGCTGCGGTGTTCAGGACTCGGATCGGTGGGGGACCTCAGTGGAACCGGGTGATACCGCGCCCGGGCGTGATCACGGCATCGACGCCGAGGTCATGCGGCTCGCTGGGCACCGCGGCCACGAGCTCGTTGTCGTAGACGAGGGCGACGACGAGCGAGTCCTGCGCGCGTCGGGCCAGCGCCCGGTCATAGCTGCCGCCGCCCTGTCCGAGGCGTTTTCCGGAGCGGTCGATGGCCAGTGCAGGCACCACCAGCGCAGTGGCGCGTGCGATGTGTTCCGGGCCGTGAGCGGTGCCGTCCGCCCACGCAAGATCGTTGTCCGCCAACAGCATCGGCAGCATCACCGTCCATCCCAGCGCGCGCAGCAGCCGTAGACAGGCCTCGGTGGGCGGCTCGGTGGACAGTGCTGTGTACGCCGCCACGTGGCCGATCGCCATGCCGCCCAGGAGCGTGCCCAGGTGCTCAGCGATGGCCTGTCCATCGGCCTCTCGCGCGGCGGCCGGCCGGGCCCGGCGACCGGCACGGATCAGCGCCCGCGCGGCGACTTTCTGATCCGGGATCTCGCGCCACATGCACCACATTCTGCCCACGATCGACCGGCACCGTCGGCCGCCCGTTGTGGCGCCCCGATCAACGCAACCTGAGTGTCATCGGTAACGGTTAGCCTTCGAGCATGACGGCACCGAAGAACAGCGACGTACACAAGGCGGTCATCCCTGCGGCCGGGCTCGGCACCCGCTTTCTGCCCGCGACCAAGGCGATCCCGAAAGAGATGCTGCCGGTCGTTGACAAGCCGGCTATCCAGTACGTCGTCGAAGAAGCCATCCGCGCTGGATGCGACAACATCCTCACCATCACCGGGCGCAACAAGACGGCGATGGAGAACCACTTCGACCGGCACTGGGAGTTGGAACAGGCGCTGGAGAAGAAGGGCGACGAGCTACGGCTGGACCGGGTCCGCAAATCTGCGAACCTCGGCAACGTGCACTTCATCCGGCAGGGTGAACCGCTCGGTCTGGGGCACGCGGTCCTGTGTGCGCGCCCGCATGTCGGTAACGAGCCCTTCGCAGTGCTACTCGGTGATGACCTCATCGACGAGACCGAGGACCTGCTGGAGCGGATGATCCAGGCGCGCTTGGACTACGGGGGGACGGTTGTGGCGTTGATGGAGGTGCCGCGGGACCAGGTGCAGCTCTACGGCTGCGCGCAGGTCGAGCCGATCGACGGCACCGATGATGTTGTGCGGGTGACGTCCATGGTCGAGAAGCCGCAGCCGCAGGATGCACCGAGCAATCTGGCCATCATCGGTCGCTACGTCCTGGACCCGGCGATCTTCGCCGCACTGGAGAAGACTGGTCCGGGCGCCGGTGGCGAGATCCAACTCACTGACGCCATGCTGCAGCTGACCGACCCGAGCGTGCCCGGCGGCGGGGTGACCGGGGTGATCTTCCGGGGAAACCGCTACGACACGGGTGACCGGCTGGACTACCTGAAGGCCGTCGTGCGGCTGGCTGCCCGGCACCGCGAGTTCGGTGAGAGCTTCCGCGAGTGGATCCGTGACTGGGCAACGTCCGAGGAAGCCCACGGCCATCCTGAGCACCGTTACATGGAGCACTGAGGCGATGCGCTCGGTCGAGGACTACCGCCAGCATCTGCTCAGTCAAGTACGGCCGTTGCCGGCACGACTGCTGTCGGTGAGCTCACCGGACGTGCTGGGCCTGATCCTGGCCACCGATGTGGTCTCGCAGGTTGCGCTACCCGGGTTCGACAACTCGGCGATGGACGGGTACGCGGTGCGGGCCGCCGATGTTGCAGGTGCGCCGGTGACGTTGCCGGTGCAGGGCGACATCCCGGCCGGCGACACCCGCAGTTCCTCGATGGCGCCCGGTACGGTGTGGCGCATCATGACCGGCGCGCCCATGCCGTCCGGCGCCGACAGCGTGGTGCCGGTGGAATTGACCGACGGCGGCACCACGGACGTGCGGATCGAGCAGGCCGTCACCCTGGGTGCGTCGGTGCGCCGACGCGGCGGCGACGTCGTACCAGGAGACGTTGTGGCGCTGGCCGGCACCCGGACAGCACCACGCCACGTCCCGGCGATCGTGTCCTCCGGTCTTGCCCAGGTGTCGGTAATCCCGCGGCCGAGGGTCGGGGTGGTCAGCACCGGTGATGAGCTTCGGCCGTCCGGGAGCAACTTGGCCGCCGGCCAGATCATCGACTCTAACGGTCCGATGCTCGCCTCGTTGGTGCTCGCGCATGGTTTCGAGCTCGGCCCGGTACTGACGGTCGGCGACGACGGACCCGGCACCCGGGCGGCGCTGCAGGCGTTGGCAGCCGATGTCGACGCGATCGTGACCTCCGGCGGGGTCAGTGCGGGCGCTTTCGAACCGCTGAAACTGGCTTTCGCCGACGAATTCGAGTTCAGCAAGGTGGCGATGCAGCCGGGCAAACCGCAGGGTTTCGGGCTCATCGACGACGTCCCGGTCTTTGCGCTACCGGGCAACCCGGTCAGCTCGCTGGTGTCGTTCGAGGTGTTCGTCGCGCCCGCGTTGCGTGCAATGGCCGGCCGTCCTGCAGTGGCGCCCGTGCTGCGTGCGACGGTCGAGCAGGGCTGGTCCTCCCCACCGGGACGGGTGCAGTTCGCCCGTGTCGTCCTGGACTCCGACCGGCGCATCGTGTCCTCCGGTGGTCAGGCCTCGCACATCATGGGCGCCCTGGCGGCGGCGAATGCGCTCGCCTACGTCGCTGCGGACGTTACCCAGGTCCGCGAGGGTGACGTGCTGGACGTCTACCCGCTGGCGGGTGATCCGGCATGGATCGGCTGACCCACCTCAACGCCGACGGTGATGCCCGGATGGTCGACGTGTCGGCCAAAGCCATCACTGCACGGGTAGCGGAGGCACGCGGGCGGGTGCTGCTCTCAGGTGCTGCGGTCGCCGCCCTGCGCGATGACACCGTGCCCAAGGGTGATGCGCTCGCCGTGGCCCGGATCGCCGGCATCCAGGCCGCCAAACGCACCCCCGAGCTGATCCCGTTGGCGCATCCGGTCGCTATCCACGCGGTCGCGGTGACGTTGGTCGTGCAGGACGACGGGGTCGACATCGCCTCTGTGGTGCGCACTGCGGACCGCACCGGTATCGAGATGGAAGCTCTCACCTGCGTCTCGGTCGCGGCCCTCGCGCTGATCGACATGGTCAAGGCCGTCGACAAGCACGCACGCATCACCGATATCCGGGTTACCGCGAAATCCGGCGGTCGTTCCGGGGACTGGACCGAAGATGCCTAGCGCCGTAGTGATCACCTGCTCGAACCGGGCATCCAGCGGGGTGTACGCCGACCGGTCCGGACCGCTGCTGGTTTCGGCGGCACGCGCCTGGGGTTTCGAGACGGGTGACGCTGTTGTCGTGCCCGACGGGGCCCCGGTGGGGCAGGCTCTGCGCAACGCCATCGCCTCAGGCGCTCACCTGGTGTTGACGACCGGAGGCACCGGTCTGACGCCGACCGATCAGACCCCCGAGCAGACGGCCGGGCTGCTGGACCGGGAGGTACCGGGCATACCGGAGGCGCTGCGCGCTGCGGGCGCCCGCAAAGGCATAGCCACCGCGGTGCTGTCGCGCGGCCTGGCGGGCGTTGCCGGCGGAAGCCTGGTCATCAACCTGCCCGGGTCGACCGGCGGGGTCAAAGATGCGATCGAGGTGCTGGCCGACGTCGTGGTGCACGCAGTGGCGCAGATCCAGGGCGCGGGCCCCCATTGAGCGACCGGTTCTGGCCTGTTGCCGTCGAAGGCGACTGGCGCGGAATGCGTATTGTGCTGCGTCCCTTGCGGGTCCGCGCCGACCGCGCTGAGTTCGTCCGACTGCGCTCGCTCAACGCCGACTGGACCAAACCGTGGGACTCCACGTCGCCGACCCAGTCGGGGCCGATGTCGTTCGCCCGCATGGTGCGCGACCACGACCGGCAGGCGGCGCGCGGCGAACTGCTGCCGTTCGCGGTCGCGATCGACGGCGAACTGGCCGGTCAGATGCACTTGTTCAACATCGTCCGGGGTGCTCTGCGATCGGCCGGTGCCGGGTACTGGATCTCCCAGCGGTACGCCGGGCGTGGTGTTACGCCGTTCGCGCTCGCCACCGTGATCGACTACGCGTTCGATGAGCTACGCCTGCACCGGGTCGAGGTCAACATCCGTCCGGACAACACGTCCAGCCTCGCCGTGGTGCGCAAGGTGGGTCTTCGCGCCGAAGGGGTGCGTGCCTCCTACCTGCACATCAACGGGCAGTGGGAAGACCACCGCTCGTTCGCCATCGTCACCGAGGATCTGAAGGCCGGTCCGGGTGCCCCGCAGAGCGCGGTGCAACGGCTCCGCGACCAGTTCGAACGTACGGTCTGACGACACACCGGCGACCCTGCCCGACAAGCCATTCCGAAGCCCATAGCCTTCGCCTGTGACCATCCCGAGCAGCCTGATCTTCGTCGCGATCGTGGTTCTTTGGGCGGGATGGTTGTTACAACACCAGATCCGCCGCAGACAGTTGTTGTTGACAGCCCGCAATGTCGAGACGTTCTCCGACGCCATGCGGGTCCTGGAGCGGCGTGCCCCGGTGGCAATCTCAGCGATGGACCCCTCGACGGTCACCCGACGGCCGTCACTGCGCGCCGGGACAATGCTGTTCGGCGAACAAAACGAGCAGGAGGACCGCCCCGAGCCGGCGAACCGCGCGTCGGCGTCCTTCTCCGATGTCTTCTTCGATGCCCCAGCTGCCGACGAAACGAGTGAGGCTGCCATGACCGGCGATTCCGCAACGCCTGCGAAGACCCACGAGATGGCCGTTCGACTGCGCCGAGTGATGCGCACGCGACGAACGCGCGGCATCGCACTGCTGATCGCCGTGGCGCTCTTCCCGCTGACGTTGATCGGCGTCATCGCCGGCGGCCTTGCAGCTGTGACGCTGCTCGGCTCTGCCGTACTGATCGGCGCTGTCGTGCTGTGGTTGCGCACTGAAACTCTCGCCGACGCCCGTCGCAGCGGTCGGGCGGCGCCTGCCCGGCCGCAACTGCGTCGCACCCGGTCCATTCCCGAGGCGCCACTACTGCAGGCACCGGCCCACGACCGTGGCGTCGACGCAGTTGCTACCAGCACCGTTGCAGCGGACACCGTTGCGGCGGACATCGGGCAGGGTCGGAAGCTCACCTTCGCGCGCAGCGATGTGCCCTTCGACGGTGACCCCGCACCGGTCGCACCGCAGGTGCCGATAGCGGCCAGCGCCACCTCGACAGCCGTCGCGTCGGACACCCGGGCGGCCTCGACCTCCACCCAGACTTCGGCTGCGGACGGCACCTGGTCGCCGGTGCAGGTGCCGAAGCCGACCTACACGATGAAGGCCAAGGCACCGGAGCGGGCAGAAGTCGCCGCTGCGTCATACGCAAATGTGCCGGTGGAGGAACTGCCGTTCGACGGGCTCGCACTGGACCCCGAGGAAGAGGATCTGCCCTCCGTCTTCCGTGCAGGCTGAGAGCAGCACCTACCGGTTCGGACTACGGCCGCTCCGGTGTTAGTGTTGCCCTGCTTTTGGGGCTGTGGCGCAGTTGGTAGCGCGTCTCGTTCGCAATGAGAAGGTCAGGGGTTCGATTCCCCTCAGCTCCACCACGACGTTGCCCCGGTCTGATGACCGGGGCAACGTGCGTTGTGCCCCGGTCTGATGACCGGGGCCTGAGTGTCCTACCGATGCGGGACGCAGGTCCCTGG
>JALYUK010000215.1 GCA_030853805.1 Actinomycetota bacterium
TATCCCGGAGACCCATTCCGTGGCTGCGCGACACCGCTCGTGCCGGAGCCGTCGTGTGACCTTGCCGGGTGTGATGGGTGGATCACAGTCGAGGCAGGGAAGGCTGACAGTGCGGTGCGTCCATGCCACGATCGGGAACACCGACGTACCCAATTCCGGGACCAGACCGAGGACGTCAGCTGGCCGGAACAGGGCTGTGCCATTGATGACTGTCCCTTCTGAGGTAACGCGTTGCTACCCGGACGCTCAATAAGGGCGCAGTATCGACCCTGCTCCGGGCGTGATTCCAGCGGAATCACGCCTGCCAGGTCACTAATCATTTGCTGCTACGACGACATACCACTTCCCGGAAATTCGTTTCAGTGGGGTTGCGGCATCGGTAGCAACAGCGTTACTGCCGGTTTCTGTGGACCACGCTTGGTCAAAAGTCACACCTTGGGTCGGCATCCCCGCAGTGGCATCAGTGATCGTCTGGCAGGCGCCGCTGACACAGATCGTCCCGGTAATCGAGACCAGCGCACGATCACCGGAGATGACGGTCTTGTGTACAGCGATGTTTTGACCCGAGACTGATCCCGAGCTATAAGAACTAAGACATCTGGCTCGCTGGTCAGGTTCGATGTACCCACACGCTGTTTTATAGTCGCCTTTGCTGTACGCCGTGAAAGTCTTCTTGGCAACCGCTGATGGCCCATCGCTGGAACTAGAAGAGCATCCAGTCACGATTCCTGCACTCATCACAACAGCCAGCAGTACCACGTATCGAGGAGCGTTCATTGATGTTGGCTCCGTCTTTAGCTTGAACAAGCTGATAGGCGCACTTTACCGGGCCACCACCGGCAGGGCAGACAGATTGGATCAGAGTTCGGGCCCTGATTCCACCGGAATCATGCCCTGCCCGTCAGTCTGCGGTCGGTGTGATCCCAGTGGAGTCATCTCAGTGTTGGTCCGTTGTTTCGGTGTTGGTGGCGGGGGTCATCGTGCCGGGTGGAGCGGGTGTGGGCGTTGAGTTTTTCTAGCGCGGCCCGTACTTTGGCCATCCCTTCAGAGTTGCGCTGCTCTTGAGTCGCCCTGTCGACGGTGGTGGTCCCAGCGTCGGGAGGGGTATGTGGATCGTTCGGCCCTGCTGTGCTTGCGGTGGGGTGGTCTGGGTCGTCCGATCGTGTAGCGGGGGGTGTTGGGTCGAGTTTTTCTGCGATGGCGTCCACACGTTTTTTAGCGGTCTGAAGATCCTCAGCGTGGGCGAAGGGCGCTCCGAGTCCGTCGCGTGCTTGGCCCAGGTCTTGGGCGGCTCGCGCTAGTTCGGCGCGGGTGTCATTGAGTGCTTTGTCGAGTTGACCGGGCAGGTTTTCTACGCGGGTCGCGAGCCCGTGGCCGGTACCGGTAGTAATTTCGCTGGCGCCGATCTGCATAGCGATATGGGGCACGTCGTGCAGGCGCAACGTGGCTGTGGCGCCGTGTGTGCCGTAGGCCAGGTCTGCGTCCACTTGATGGCCACCAACCTCAATCAGTCCGGGCAGAGTGATGGTGGGCCGCGCATACCGGTCCAGTTTGTTCATCGCGGGGCGCAGCTGTGTGCGGAGTGCATCAGCAGTCTCGACCCGGTCATCGAACAGTCGCCCGCTTATCGTGGCGGTGAACCGGTCGCCGTTGGTGACGGTTCTTGCTTCGATTCCTGCTTCGATCCGCGGGATGAGCGCGCCGAGGTACTCACTACGAGCAGTGAGTTGGGTGATCATCGACCGTCGTTGGTCTTGGGTGCGTTGGTGGGCGATCGAGAGTCGTTGCAGACGACCCAGGTCTTGATCGGCTTCGAACTTCTCCAGCAGCAGCGGGTTATCGGAGGTGACGGCCATGGTCTCGGCGAAACCCAGTGTTTGCGCCGAGTCGATGTCGTCGGCGTCGCGTTGGTCCAGGCGCCCGTGCATCACCTGGTCGATGAATTTGGACTTCCGTTCCACGGTCTGCCAGGAGTATGCGTCGAAACTTCGGGTGGTGACGTACCGCAAGATCTGCACTTCGGGGTTCTGGTTGCCTTGACGTACCAGGCGCCCGTCGCGTTGTTCCAGGTCTGCTGGTCGCCACGGGCAGTCCAGGTGGTGAAGAGCGATTGCCCGGTCCTGGATATTGGTTCCGACGCCCATTTTCTCGGTTGATCCCAGGATCACGTCGACGTCACCGTCACGGCAGCCGGCGAACAGCCGGCCCTTCTTGATGTCGGTGTTCGCGTCGTGGATGAACGCGACCCGGCCCGGGTCCATACCTCGTTCACTGAGTTGGTCGCGCAACTCGTTGTAGACGGTCCAGGCCTTGTCTTCCCCTGGGGTACCCAGGTCACAGAACACGATCTGCAACGCTCCCAGTTTGGGACTGACCTGCCCCTCAGACCCGGGAATGTTGTACTCGTTACCCCGGTTTGCGGCCCAGATTTGCGCGATCCGGTCCGCTGCGGCTTCGACCTTGACCTTTTCCCCCAACGGCAACCCGGCGTTGACCGGCGCGCGGGCGGGGTCCAGCAGTCGCAGGTCCAGGCCCGCACGACGACCGTCACCAGACAGCAGCAGCATGTTGTCATCTGAGGGGTCGACTCCCCCGGACTTGATCAGCACTGCGCGTTCTCCGATGGACTTCATCAGTTCCAGGTGTGCTGCGGTCGGGGTGATCGTGACGATCTCCGCTGCGCGTTGCCCGTCCTCCCGAACAGCGAGGGCCGGTACCGGCAGGCCAAGGTCATCCGCTGTTTGCACGTCCGCTGACACGTGCCACATGCGCAGCATCTCGGGAAGGTTCTGGAACCGGGCGAACCGTTCCACGAGGCGGAACGTTCCTCCTTCAGGTGCGGCTTCGGGTTTGGTGACGGTTGTACCGAACGTGCCTGCCCACGCGTCGAAATCGGTGATCCCGGCGTCTTGGAGCAGGTCAGGGCGCAGATAGTGCTGCATGACGTACGCCTCGGCCATGCTGTTCGCGATGGGGGTGGCTGTCGCCCCGGTCACGACCCGGCCCCGGTCCCCTGCCCGCTGCCGCATGAGCGAGATCTTCATGTCAAGGTCAGTGGCCCGCTGGGACCCCTCGCGGCTCAGGCCTTGGATGTTGGATACGACGGTCAGGTTCTTGTAGAGGTGAATCTCATCGACGATGAGGTAGTCGATGCCGGTCTGTTCCCACGTCAGGCCAGGGTCGCGAGGCGCTTCCAGTCTCTTCTTCACGTTCTGCTCTTGACGCAACATCGCGCGTTCCAACTGTTTGACCGAGCGGTCGTACCCGTTGTTTTTGGCAGCGGCCAACTGCTCGCGCAGAGTGCCCAGTTCACGAGAGACGTACTCGTTTTCGGCCTCAGCTGATACTGCGATTGCTTGGAACGCGGACTGGGTCAGGATCACCCCATCCCAGTCGCCAGTCGCGGCCCGGGCAATGAATTCGCGTCGTTTCTCCTTCGTGACCGAGCTGCTGTCAGCAGCCAGCACCATTGCTTGGGGGTACCACTGCAACCATTCGCGGGTGAACTGGTCCTGTTGACTGCACTACTGGGGGCCTTGGTGGAGGGTCGCGACGGGAGTGGATGCAGTGGACGCGGTACGACAGGTGTTACTTGATGGGGGCAGGCAGATTCCGCGGATCGGGGTGGTTCGTGCCGGTAGGACGGCGTCGCTGCCTTTCGTTGTCGTCGACGGGTGCGGGGAGGAGGTCGAGCCGGTGTCGACGTTCTTGCGGGATCTGATGCTCACGGATATGAGCCCGCTGACAGCGCGCTCTTATGCTCAGGATCTGCTGCGCTGGTGGCGGCTGTTGCATGTACTCGGGGTCGACTGGGACCGCGCGTCGCGCGCCGATATTGAGGTCTTGGTCGGCTGGATGCGATCGGCTGAGAACCTGCAACGCCACCGCAACCCGGCGACGTCGAGGTCGGCGGTGTCGGTCAACCAGCGCACGGGTAAGCGTCCGCTGGCGCCTGGTTACGCCCCGGCAACGATCAACCACGCCCTGTCGGTGTTGTCGTCGTTCTACACCTTCCATGCGCAGTTCAGCCGTGGTCCGGTCACCAACCCGGTGCCGGCGAGCTCGGCGCGCCGCGCTCGGCTCGCGCATCGAAGTCCGCTGGAGCCGCGGCCGCAGCATCGCCGCGCCCCGCTGCGGCAAAGGCCGGCTGAGCTGGTGCCGCGTTCGATCCCCGACGAGCTGGCTGTCGAACTTGTCGCCGCGATGCGCAACACGCGCGACCGGGCGCTGCTGGCGTTGTTCTTATCCACGGGCGCGCGGGCCAGCGAGCTACTTGGTGTGACCGGGGATCGGGTGGACTGGACGCGGCAGCAGCTCTGGGTGATCAGCAAGGGCACCCGCTCTCTGCAGCCGGTGCCTGTCTCTCCGGAGGCGCTGCGGCTGTTGGCGGTTTACTTCGCCGAGCGTGGCACACCCGCCACGGACGAGGTGATCTGGTGCACGCTGCGCGGGAAGCCGCAGCCGTTGTCGTACTTCGCTGCACGGCGGGTGCTGCAACGCGCAAACGATCAGTTGGGCACTGACTGGACCCTGCATGACCTTCGGCACACCACGATCGAGCGGATGACCAGCGACCCGAACCTGACCCTGCAGGACGTTATGACTGTCACCCGGCACCAGCACGTGTCCTCCCTGGATCGGTATCTGCGACCACGGGTCGAGGAGGTCTTCGACCGATTGCAGGAGCACTACGCGGCGCCCCGTCCTGCGGCGACGCCGACACCGGGATACGACTCCGACGACTTCCGGACGGTGTTTGGTGGCTGAGCGACGACATACCAAGCAACGCGCGCTGCGCCCGGAAGCCCCGGCGCGCCCGGCTCGGCAGCTGACAGTGCGGCAGGTGATCACCCCGTCACCGTCCCCGGCCCCCGCGCTGCCACCCCGCCCGCGCGGCAACCTGGACACCGCGACGGCTGAGCAGATCTCGGCGATCGCCGACCATGTCTGGCCGGTCAACCGGTCCCGCTCCTCGGGACGCCGCACCGGGATGCGTGCCCTGCTCACGCTCCTGGCCGAGTATCCGGGCCAGACATGGCAGCAGCGGTGGCTCGCGTCTGGTTTGGACGCCGGCACCACCCCGGTTTGCGACCTGTTCACGCTGCCGTCCCAGCGTGCGCAGGCCGGCCACACGCTGAAGCTGCTGTTCTGCCTACGGGTGATCCGCCCCTCGCTGCCTGCTTTCCGCAAGAACCGGTTCACACACTATTTCCAGAACTTCGAGGCTGCCCAAGCGGATCCGGGCCTTGAGCGGTTCCTGGCGTTAGTCGATCAGACCAACACCTCGCTCCATTACCAGCGCTGCGCGCGGATGGATGTCGCCGGCGCGCTGACCACGCAAGGCATCGAGCTGGCTGGTCTGACCGCCGAGGGGTTCTTGCACTACGCAGTCGAGACACGCCGCGGCCGCTACGGCCGGGGCTACGAGCAGCACGTCGGACACCTCGCCTGGGAGGTGCTGAACCAGTCTGGACAGTTCCCGTCCGGCGTCCCCAGCACGCTGCGGGGCGCCATGCGCGCCCCACGGATGACGCCCGCTGAACTGGTCGATTCCTACCAGTTGGCCAACGAGGACGTGGCCGGGATGCTGACCCGCTATCTGACCCGCCGGAGTCACGACCTGGATTACTCGACCCTGCGGGGGCTCTCCTGGGACCTCTGCGACCTCTTCTGGCGCGAGATCGAAAGAATCCATCCCACCCAGATCGACCTCACCCTCTCGGAGGAGACCTACCAAGCATGGCGGGCCGCGGTCGATGTCCGCCGCGACGGGAAACCACGCCTGGGCGCTCCCGGGATCGTCACGAACGTCCGCGCCCTTTACCTCGATATCCAGGGCTGGGCCGCTCACGAACCCGAACAGTGGGCCCGCTGGGCTTCGCCGTGCCCGATCAGCGGTCGTGATGGCCGGGCCAGAACCCAGGCACTGCGGCGCGCCAAGGAACGCACTGACAACCGCACCCGCACCCTGCAACCGCTGCTGCCAACTCTGGTCGCAGCGGCCGAGCAGCGACGCGACCACCTCACCGCGCTGCTCGGCGCCGCCACCGACGCCATCCACGGCCAGGATCTGGTCATCGATGGACGGCACTACACGAGGATCTTCAGCGCCGGCGACGCCCGCCACCAGCAGTACCACGGATACCCCAACATCCGTGTCCAGGATGAGCAGGCCAGTAAGGCGATCAACGTCACCGACACCGAGGACGCCGCCTTCTGGACGTGGGCGTGCATCGAGACCCTTCGACACACCGGCGTCCGCAACGAAGAGCTGCTTGAGCTATCCCAGCTCAGCATCCGGCAATACATCCGACCCAACGGGGAGGTAATCGCTCTGCTCGTCATCGCCCCGTCCAAAAGCGACAGAGAACGGGTCATTCCGATGACCGCCGAACTGTTCCACGTCGTCGCGACGATCATCCGGCGCTTGACCCGCGGCCGTCAGACCGTTCCGCTGGCTACCCGATACGACAAGCACGAGCGCGTCACGAGCGAGCCGCAGCCGTTCCTGTTCCAACGCACCATCGGGCAGCGCACGGAGGTGATCACCCCTTCGGCGCTGCGCACGATGTTGATCCGGCTCAGCAAGAGCCTCTCCGAGCAGCACCCGCAGCTGCTGCACATCAGATTCACGCCCCATGACTTCCGTCGCTTGTTCGCGACCGACCTGGCTAATAACGGATTGCCGATCCACATCGGCGCGGCACTGCTCGGCCATCTGGACGTGCAGACCTTCCACGGCTACGTCACGGTGTTCCAGGAAGACGTCATCCGCCACTATCAGGCCCATCTGGCCAACCGCCGCGCCGCCCGCCCAACAGCTGACTACCGGCCCATCACAAAGCAGGAGTGGGCTGAGTTCGAGGAACACTTCGACAAACGCAAGGTCGAACTCGGCAAATGCGGCCGCCCCTACGCGACTCCCTGCGAACACGAACACGCCTGCATCCGCTGCCCCATGCTGCACGTCGACCCCAAGATGCTCGACCGGCTCGACGAGATCCACACCGACCTGCTCGCCCGCCGCGCCCACGCCGAAGCCCAAGGATGGCTCGGGGAGATCGAGGGCATTGATCTCACCTTGCGTTTCCTCGCCGAGAAACGCGCAGAGACCCAACGATTCACTCACCTCGACCAAGACACCGTCACAGTCCTGGGCATGCCCAGGATCGGAGCCCCCGCCTGACCAGCATCGAACTCGACCGCAACGACGCGACCGAACTCGCCGAGATGACTACCCTCCTCAGCGACTGGCTGTCCGGCCCGGACAGCGAGATCCTCCCCAATCGCTGCGTCGGTTCATCGGCGCCGACGCCTACGACCTGCCCGAACATCACACCGAACTGGCCCGCTTCATCTTCCTGGTCAGCCACTACAACGGCGACCAACCATGACGCCAACACATCTGCGCTGACGGGTGCACCACTTGCCAAGTGCAGAGAACTCCAGCATGTGATTGGGCACGACGATCGCTGGTTTGTTCACCAGGCCCAGGCGCCGTAGTTCCATCGCGCCCATCACCATCTCGCCAGTCTTTCCGGCACCGACCGCGTGATACAGGCCCACGCTCGGCTCAGAGATTATCCGTGCCACAGCAGCGCGCTGATGAGGGTGCGGATTGATCGTCGCCGCCAGGCCCGGAAGGCTCAGACGTTGCCCTTCCTGCGTGTAGGACCGCAACACGATCGAGTTGAACTTTTCGTTGTACAAATCCACCAGCCGTTGGGCCCGTGCCGGGTCTTCCCAGGCCCACTGCCCGAACCGTTCTTGCAACGCAGCGGCCTTGTCCTGCGCGGCGTCGGTCTCCAGCGGGCTCGGTACCCGCACCTCGTTACCCCTGGCGTTCTCGACGGTCTGGTTGACCACGATCCGCTTCTGGGTCAACAACCGTTCGGTCATCGTGATCGCGTCCATCCGCCGGGTGCCCCACGTGGACTCCGCGGCCGGTGAGCTTTTGTTGCCCTCCACGCTCCACGCGGATCCGCCCACGTGCTCCACCACCACACTGCGGTCTTTCAACGTCTCCCGCAGGAACCGTTGCACATCAGCGGCAGGCACCCAAGACGAACCCAACTTCACGTTGATATCCCCCGCCTCCAGCGGCGTCGGGACCACCGCCTCCAAGGCGTCGATATTGACCTGCAACTCCGGGCGTTCCTCGAGCGATTCCCGCGCGAGGTCCAACGCGTGCCGCACGTTGCCTGACAGGTACTCCGGAGCGGGTACTAACCGGCCCACCTCGCCCGGGTCATCGAAGACCAACGTGCCCAAATCCGCGCGGGCCTGCTGCTCGGACACGCCCAGCAGTGCGGCCACATCCTCCAGGCGGACCTCTCCGACGTTGTCCAGCGCGATCGACACCGCATCGGCTGGGGTGTCCGCATGGTCACGGGTGATCCGAGGGGAGACGACACGTCGGTCGAACACGGCAGCCTTGGTGGCTGTGTTCGTCGACTCGTCATAGTTCTCCAACGCCTTGACGATGGCCGAGTGCGGGTCTTTCTCGAAAAGCCGGATCACACCGGGGTAGGTACGCCGGGTGCGTAGCTCGCTCTGCCCAGTCTTCTTATTCTCTTTCCAGCTATCGGAAAGCTTCACCGACCCGACCGGCCCGAACCGTGCGACGTACGCGTCATACCCCTGGTTCAACCGGGCACGCAACGCGACCAGTTCGCTCGTGTCCTCGGGATTAGACGCTTCCTGGGCCAGTACCGCCGTCACATCGTCGCGCAATCCCAACAACGCCCGCATCTGCGCATGCTGGGCTTTGGGCACGGCGAACGGTGCCTGAAGACCATCAGTGAATGTGGTGAAACTTTCGCTCTGTTCGTCGTAACTGATCCGGCCGGCGAACTGCCGCACGTCGCCCATCCTCGCGACGGGCGTCACGACCTGGTCCAGGTCAACCCGTACCCGGTCAGGTTCAGGCTCGGTGAAGGACCATCCGTCCTCACTAGCCGCAGACTCGATCGCCGCTGTGATCGCTGTCGCGACGTCCTGGGTGATTGTCCTTGGGTCGTCAGGCCGGACCACCAGGCCGACCCCGTACATGCCGTGCGCGACGACCTCATGCCCCACGACCGACTGCGGGTGAGTAGACCACCACGAGTTCACCGTGACCGGTACCTGATCCGGCTCCCCCGCTACCGGCTTCTCCACCCTCACCAGGTGGGACTGCACGTCCAGCCATGACGTGTCCGCAGGTAATGCGCCATCTACCCGCCGCTGGAACACCAGCAAGTCCGTCGCTGCTTCGGTGCCCGCGAACTTCTTATGCGCTCCCGAGGGCAACCGCACAGCGGTCACCAGGTCACCCATGGCCGACATTGCCTCACGGGCGGAACGATCCTTAGCGTCCATCGTGAAGCGGCTGGTGAGCACAGCGACCATCCCACCCGGCCGTGTCAACGCCAACGATTTGACGATGAAGTGGTTGTGCATCGACAACCCGCCCTCGTTATGGCGCCGATCGCGCAACGTCACGTCCGAGAACGGCACGTTGCCAAACACCGCGTCGAACGAAGCATCCGGGAACGGGGAATCAGCAAACGATTCCGCACGGATCGTGGCATCTGGATACAAAGCAGCGCTGATCCCCGCGGTGACCGGATCCAACTCCACCCCGACCATCCGCGCAGTCGCCGGGGCCAACCCCACGAACAGCCCGACACCACTACCGGGCTCCAAGACGTTCCCACCGGCAAAACCGAGAGTGTCCAAACCTGACCAGATCGCCTGCACGTACGCCGGATCTGTGTAATGCGCGTTGATCGTGGTCCGCCGCGCAGCCGCCCACTCCACCGGGTCCAGCAAGTCCGACAATTTTTGACGCTGTGCGCGAAACACATCCTTCGATTCATCGAAGATCGCCGGGACCGCACCCCACGAGGTCCAATGCGACAGGTCCTGCTGCTCCTGCTCCGTCGCCAGCCGGCCCTCTGCCTGCAACCGCCGCAACGTACGCAACGCTGTCAGGTTCGCCTCGATCCGTGCGACCGCTCCCCGACCCGTGCCAGCGCCGTCTACTGACGGCACAAACGGCGCCCCAATACTCGGAACAGGCGCGGTGATTCCACTGGAATCAGGACCGGTGGGCGCGCTGATTCCAGGGGAATCACTTACCTCGGCAGCTGCAAGGTCCACTTGCGCGGCCGCGCGATCGGCTACCTCGAATAGATCCACCGCGATGGGTTCGACCTCACGGTCTGTCCCCGTGATTCCACTGGAATCAGAACTGCTGGGCGCGCTGATTCCACTGGAATCACCGGGTGAAACTACCTGCTGGTGTTCTGCCGCAGGCCGTCTTCCCACTTCTGGCGTGCGGTCTCCCACTGCTGGGCGGTCACGTTCGGGTCGTCCTGCATCGCCCATAATGGATGTTCGAAGTCGATCGGCATCCCGTCCCGGTCCATCAGATCCTCCACCGGGTCCGGGACCGTTTGCTCTAAGTCCGCTGGCGGGGTCGGCAAAAAGTCCGCCATCACTACTTCCCGTGCCTGCTGACGGTAAGCGTTGATCCGCCCCACCCTTGGCAGGTACTCCAGGTCGTTCAACTCCTGCCGATGGCTCGCCTGCAACTCCAGCGACAGTGCCGTCACCTGCGCTGAGGCTTGCTCCCCCAACTCCTGGAAGTAGCTCTGCGGGTCCTCCAGAAGGCGGTACCGCTCCGGTAACCACCGCATCCAGTGGTCCCTGATCAGTGCCCCGTACTCGTCCATTTTCGGCCTCTCCATCACCCCAAAGATCGAACGTGAGCTGATCGCGTCCTGCATTCGTACGACGCCGTCCAGCCACGTGCACCCCTCTGGTTGATCACCACGACGGCGCCATCGTTGAGCAAGCCACCGACACCCATACCCCGATTCGTTCACACCATGACCCTGCGCGCAACCCATCGTCATCACCCCCTCCCCGAAACGTCGCCCTGCGAACCGTCGTCGAAGTCATTATCGCGACGCGGCCTGGGCCGGGTACCTTTGCGCAACGTGGTCACCGCCGGCCAGGGAACACCTCCATGATGTTGTTCCTCGAGGTGGCGCACATGCCGTGCCAACGCCTGGGTCACAAACCGAGACAGGGACCATTCCGGGTCCTGCTCCTGAAGCCCGGCCACGGCGGCCCGCACCCGGTCCAGCAGGGCGCGGGGAGCCTGGGTACTGAAGCGCGCGTAGTCGCTCACAGCACACCCCGGCTCACCAGGTACGCCAGGACATCCCGGTAGTCCTGCGTCACTCCCGCAGACGGCGCGAATACCGGCAAAGGCAGGCGATGACTGAATGCTTCCGCCGCGCGCACCGATCGCCGCACCGCGGGCGTGACGAGGTCCCCGTACGCCGCGCGGAGTTGGTCCATCGCCTGGCGGTACAACGTGCCGGCGCCCTGGCCGGGGACCATGCACGGCACGATGGCGCCCAGTTGCAAATCTGGGGAGATGCCGGTCTCGACTAGTTCCGCGAGGGTGTCCTCAAACCGGGGGATCCCCTCGAGTTCTTTCGCGGTCGGGGTTGTGACCGTCAACGCCCACGCGACTGGCCCGTCGTCGTTGCGGGCAGCAACTAATGCGGCCATCGTCAACACCGACACCGCGCCGGGGCAATCGACCAACACCACGTCAGCGCCCACGTGACGCAACGCCAGCTTCAACCGGTGCTCGCGGGCAGTGACCTTGTCCAAGTCCCGCACGTCCGCGCTCAACCCACGATTGGCTGGGATCAGTGTCACTCCGGGCACGGCGGTGTCGATTAACGCCTGGTCCCAGGTGCACCGCCGCAGCAGCACATCCCCGGACGTGGCTGCTACCTGCGCGTCATCAACCCCTAGCGCTGACGTGGCGTTAGCTTGCGCGTCCAGATCGACCACAACCACTGAGCGACCCTCCTGCGCCAATAACGCAGCTAACGTCACGGTCGTCGTGGTCTTTCCCGCGGACCCGGCCTCATTCGCGATCGGCAGCACTCTCATGAAAGGCCCTCCGTCGCACCGGTGATTCCAGTGGAATCAGCATTCGGTTCACCGATGATTCCACTGGAATCATCTTTTTCAGCAGCTTGTAGCGCTGCCGTTTCCCACGGCAACGGCTCATAGCCTCGTTCGATCAAGAACCGCAGGTACCCACGCGTGGTGGGCCCCCACCCGCCGTGATGGTTGTTGACCGCGGCGTGGTTTTCCAGCGCGGCAAGGTTGATGACCCACGCCAACTGTGCCCGCGGGGCCGCAGTTTTCACGGTGGCCAACGAGGTACGCCATTCCCGGTCTTGGCCCGTGCCACAGGGGCCAAGACCGCCGTCCTGGGCGACCTTGCGGGCTAGGCGAGTGACCTGGGCGTTCAACGATAACCCCGCCATCGTGGCCGCGACCGCGACCCGCAACTGGTCGCTCTTGGACGCTCGTGATCTCGCCAAGGTCACCAGGAATGCGCGGCGTGCTGTCATTCCTGCTGTGCGGTCCGCGGTGTCCTTCCTACGCGCGACCTCGAACTGGGACTGCTGCTCCTGCTCTGGTGCTGAGCGGCGGTACGCGATCGGGTCCT
The DNA here is from genome assembly GCA_030853805.1 of Actinomycetota bacterium. Classification (GTDB taxonomy): domain Bacteria; phylum Actinomycetota; class Actinomycetes; order Actinomycetales; family Dermatophilaceae; genus Allobranchiibius. The sequence continues at coordinate 12,530 of JALYUK010000215.1, forward strand.
GGTGCCCTACCCGGCCCGGTCCGAACACCAAATCGCCCCTGCCCCGTGCTGCTTCAATGTCCTGGGTGGTGCTCAGTTCGTGACGGAACTCGTTGTGGGTGAACGCTATGAATGGGTCGTGCACAAACGCCACTCCTTCCACTTCAGCCCGGGCCCGTCCCGCGGCGATTCGCTTGGTGCTGAGGACCTCATCGCGCGCATGGCGGGCTTTGGCCTCCACCGGCCAGGTGGTGTCGCTGAACGTCTCCGCCAGGTGCGAGAGCACGTCCGCGTCGTACTCCTTCACCAACTCCACTGCCGGCGCTGGTGCTAACTCCCCCGACGCGACCCGGTCCTGTAGCCCGGCCGGCAGCTTCAGCAACTGCAACCTTTTGTTGATGTGCCCCTGACTGACGCCCGCGTGCTGGCCCATCTGCCGCTGCGTCAACCCCTGCTGGGCCATCTCCCGCGCGAACGCTTCCGCTTCCTCGATCGGCGTTAACTCATCCCGGTGCAAGTTCTCGTGAAGAAGCACTTCCCCGGCCCGGGTCGCTGACCGCACCACCACGGGCACTACGTCCAGACCCGCGATCCGTGCCGCCGCCCGCCGTTCATGGCCGGCCAGGATCACCCACCCTGTATCCCCCACCGTCTCCGCGTGCTGGGGGAACTCCCCCACAAAATCAGCCGCCGCCACCACAATCAACGGTTGAATCACCCCCACCTGCGCCAGCGAACGCGCGAGCTGCTGCGTCGCCTGCGACGTCGCGCTACGCCGCACCGGGTTGGACGGGTTATCAATCAACGCATCCACGGCCACCGACAACAACCCCTCCCCACCGGAGGTGTCCTGCAACGCCGCGACCAATGACCGCGTCCGCGACGCAACGCGCACCAACGGCGTCCCAGCTAATCCGGCCCTCTTTGAAGCCAT
>JALYUK010000267.1 GCA_030853805.1 Actinomycetota bacterium
CAGTGACGTGACCATCTGCTGACGCCACCCTGGTCGCTTCGCCGCGGGGCCGTTGGTCACGGTCGACTGGTTGGCCATGTAGTTGTAATCCATCGACAACACCCCGTTACGCAGGCCGGGCATCGGCACGGTCTGCATCGAGATGTCCCAGACCTTCGTTCCCGGCACCTTCAGCGGCCACATCGGGTAGCGCGCGTTACTGGTGTCATAACGCCAGCCGAGATCGGCAGCCGCCTTACGCACATTGTCGAAACCCTCCAGGCACGGGGTCCGACCACCGGTGAGTTCCTTGCGGTAGTCGAAGGGAAGCGACGGCAGATCGGTGAATCCGGTGTTCGTGCGCCAGTTCGCGAAGAACGAAATGGCCTGCTCGATCTCTGACTTCCAGTCCCCGACCGACCACCTACTACCCCCGGTCGGCCCGCAGAAGTGGCCGTTGAAGTGGGTACCGATCTCGTGCCCGGCGAGCCAGGCCTTCCCGGTCTGTTCGATCGTGGAATGAATGGCCGAATCGGGGAAGTAGCCGATATCCGAGGCGCCGACCCGGTGCTGCGGCGGGCGGTACAACGACTTCTTGGACTCCGGCAGCAGATAGATACCCGTGGTGAACAAAGTCATCGATGCACCGAGCTCGGCCGCCACCTGCTGGAAGTGCGAGTTCAACTTCGACTTGGTCTCACCCGCACCGTCCCAGGAGATCACCACGAACTGGGGCGGTTTCTGTCCGGCCTTCAGCGCGCTGAACTTGGGCTGCTTGGGCTGCGGGCCCGTGTCGGACATCGACCCGTCACCGATGGTCTTGACAGTCCGGGCCGAGGTCGTGGGCGAGGCACCTGGTGTTGACGACTTCGCACCCGCGGTCGCTCTGGCCGCATCCTTGCTGCTTCCGGTGCTGCAGCCCGCCAACAGACCGGCGGCACCAATCCCCAGACCAGCACCCAGCACACCACGCCGCGAGACGTTCGCGTCACCACTGGACATCTGACAAACCCCCTAGAACCGAGAACATTCAACGCCTCACACCGTTCCGGACGTCGAAGTGCCTGTTATACACGGGGTGGAGCTACGACAGCGGCTCGCCTCGCCGACAACTCCCAGGTGGCACAGCGGCCTCGGCGCGGGCGGGCGGGGTCTGTCTCAATCCTGCCCGATGTCCTCGTTCCAGAGAGCCGGCTGCTCGGCAATGAAATCACCCATCATCGCGATGCACTCGGCGTCATCCAGGACGACGACCTCGACCCCGTGCTCGGCCAACCAGTCGTGCCCGCCGTAGAACGTCTGCGCCTCCCCGATCACGATCCGCGAGATGCCGAACTGACGCACCAGACCGCTGCAGAACCAGCACGGCGACAGCGTGGTGACCATCGTGGTGCCCCGATAGGTCGACTGCCGGCCGGCTGCCCGGAACGCCGACGTCTCCCCGTGCATCGACGGATCATCATCCTGCACCCGCCGGTTGTGACCGCGCCCGAGCACCTCACCGTCAGGGCCGATCAACGCGGCACCGATCGGTATACCGCCCTGCGCCAGACCGTGCCGAGCCTCCTGGACCGCGAGTGCCAACAACGCACGATCCGATGGCCGCGTCACGCGCTCTCTCCGACCGAGTCGCGGGAGTCGACCGACTCGGTAGCGGCCTCGGGCTGACCGGCAAGCGGCTTGTAGAGAACGGCGTAGATGACCGCAGCCAGGATGAATCCGACCAGCGGTGTCAGGTCACCGACGATCGGGTGTGCCTTGGGCACCGGAGCGAGATACTCGGTCTGGTTCGAGAACAACCACACCGAGACGACTCCGGCAACGACCATCGCGATCGGCCCCGCCCAGTTCCGATGGTCTGTGCGCAGCACCATGTTGCTGATGTCCTGCCCGCGACGTAACGCGCGATCGACGAAGACCACACCGAGCCACGGTGCGATCCAGTACGCGATCACGAGCAGGAAGTTCTCGAACTTCGTACCCGCGTCGTTCAGCCCGTTCAGGGCCAGGATGAAACCGGCGACCCCGAACACCGAGGCAACAATCACCCGCGCCCGGTGAGGCGGCAGTTTGATACCCATCGACAAGGCGGACATGGCGCCGGAGTAGATGTTGAGGGCGTTCGCCGCAACGGCGCCCACGGCGATACACAGCAGGGTCAGCTTGCCCAACCAGGTCGGCAGCACCTCGGTGTAGATCCCGGGCAGGACATCGGGTTTGGCGACCGCGAAGGCCATCGCCGCACCGGCGCACTGCAGAATGACACAGGACACGAAGACGCCCGCCCCGGCGTACAGGCCCGTCGCCCGACGCGATGTCGTGCGCGGCAGGTAGCGGGTGAAGTCTGCTCCGTACGGGTTCCAACCGGCGGCGTAACCGAAAGCCGCAGCCGCCTCGATGATGAACGATCCGGGCACTGAACCAGTGGGGTGCAGAGCCGGCGCAGACAGGTTGGCCTTGCCGAAGATGATGATCGCACCCACGACGAATACGACTCCGAGCAGCGGCAGGGCCATCTTCTCGAAGGTGTGCACGAGGTTGTGCCCGAACGCGGCGACAGTGAACTCCGCGACCACGATGATTAGCAGGCACAGCCAACTGGGAATCGCGTTGAAAAGCGCGTGCAATGCGAGCGCTCCGCTGACACTGTTGACGGCGAACCACCCCACGCCCGCGACCACGGCGTTCAAACCGGCCGGCAGGATGTTCCCGCGGTAGCCGAATCCGGCCCGACTGAGCACCATCTGGCACAACCCGTTCGGCGGCCCCCAGCTGGAGAGCACACCGTGGCTCAGCGACCCCAGGCCCGCCCCGAGGACGACTGCGACAGCCGTCTGCCAGAACGTCAGTCCGAAGGCGACCGGTCCCAGGATGCCGACCGCGATGGTCGCGAACTCCAGGTTGGGCGAGGTCCACGTCCACAGCAGCTGCCGCGGGGTGCCGTGCCGCTCGCTGTCGGGGATGAACTCGACCCCACCGGGCTCGACGGCAACGGTTTTGGCGCCGTAGTGCTCCTGCGCGATGGGGTTTTCAGCAACACCCGATGGGGGCGGGGAGGTCAGAGAGGTCACAGTTGAAAGTGTGACCTCAATTGGCTGTCAATAGGTTTCGTTCAGGTAAATATTCGCCGGGCATACTTTCCCGGTGAGCACACTGGTCTTTCTACACGCCCATCCCGACGACGAAGCCAGCTCCACCGCAGGCACCATTGCCCGCGCGGTGGCCGGCGGACACCGGGTGGTCATCGTCTACGCCACCAACGGTGATCACGGTGAGGCGGCGGATGACCTCGCCGAGGGCGAGACCGTCGTGGACCGACGACGCAAGGAGGCTGCCGCGTCCGCTGCCGCGCTCGGTACGCACCGCATCGAATGGCTGGGGTACGCCGACTCCGGGATGACCGGGTGGGCCCAGAACGGGGAGGAGCGCGCGTTCGCGCGTGCCGAGGTGGATGAGGCGGCGCAGGCCTTCGCGCGCATCCTCGACGAGGAAGAGGCCGACGTGCTGATCGGTTACGACTGGCACGGCACCTACGGGCATCCCGATCACGTCCAGGTGCATCGGGTGGCCGACCGCGCTGCGCAACTCGCGCAGCGGACCCCGCGCACCCTGCAGGTCACCCTCAACCGCGACGCGATGCGCGTCATGATGGCCACCGCCCCCGACGGTGCCCGCTTCGACGTGGACGGACCTGCCGACGACGGCAATCCGATGGGCACACCCGAAGAGGAGTTGCACTGGGACGTGGATGTATCGGACTACCTCACCCAGAAGCGCGCCGCGATGCAGGCCCACAGCAGTCAGACCAGCGATATCGGCATGATGCTGGCGATGCCGCCGCAGATGTTCACCGCCGGGTTCGGCCACGAGTACTTCATCGAGCCCGGGCGCGCCACCGGTATGACCGCCGGGTGGCCCTTCGCGTAGCGCTCGCTGGACCCGTGTCGACCCGGTACGTTTGGCGACTGTCGTCGCGGGTACTACACCTGCAATCTGTCTATTTGCTGGATAGAGTTCACTCGTTCGATACGAAACTACCTGTCGCGAACGTCAGCGCAGGTCAAACATTAAGGAGCGAAGAACATGGGCTTTCTACTGTGGATCCTTGCCGTCATCCTGGTCATCGCCGGCATCGTCACGCTGCTCAAGGGCAGCATCATCCTGGGCATCGTGCTGATCGTCGTGGGCCTGGCCGTCGGCCCCGGTGGCTGGAGCGTTCTGAGTAAGAAGTAGCCGAAACTTTGATGCGATGGCCGGGCCCGACGGCAGACAAAACCCCGCGCCCGGCCATCGCGCTGTCCGCAGGCGGAAGGCGGCGCCGAGTCGGAGCGGCTGACCATACTCATCCGTATGACGACTGCTGAGCCGACCATTTTGGCGACCTCCGGCGGTCTGCGCCCCGGTGCGCGATCCCGCTTCGAGTTCAGTGCCCTGACCGACTTCGCGGTGGAGTTGGCCGGGGTCACCGGGCGGGCGCCGCGGGTCTGCACGATCACCACAGCGCTCGCCGACGCTGCGCATGTCGTCGCCGGCCTCAGTGAGGCTGCGCGGATCGCGGGCTACGACCACAGCAACCTGGAATTCTTCGGGATGCCCAATGTCGCCGATATCGAATCCCACCTGCTTTCCCAGGACGTCGTCTGGGTGATGGGCGGATCGGTCGCGAATCTGCTGGCCGTGTGGCGGGTTCACGGTCTCGATGAAATCCTGCACCGCGTCTGGCAGTCGGGTGTCGTGCTGACCGGCGTCAGCGCGGGCTCGATCTGCTGGTTCCAGGGTGGCGCGACGGATTCCTTCGGGCCGCAACTGAAGCCGATCACCGACGGTCTGGGATTCCTGCCGTACGGCAACGGGGTGCACTACGACACCGAGCAGCGTCGCCGACCGCTGATCCACCGACTTGTGGCCGACGGCACGCTAGGGACGACACACTGCACCGATGACGGCGTCGGACTGTTGTACTGCGGCACTCAGCTCAGCGAGGCAGTCGCCGAATCAGACGGCGGTGCCTACCTCGTCCACCTTGACGGTGACCGGGTCCAGGAAGACCCGTTCGCCGTGCGCCGGCTGCCCTGAGGGCAGCACCCGCATATCGGTGAACTGCCGCGGGTCCGGCTGGTTTCACGTGAATCCTCGTCGTGTCAGAGCGGCTCGACCTGGCGCACGACTTCGGCGAGCAACGGGTACATCCGGGGGCTTTCGTTCCCGGGAACGCTGAGAATCACCTCGTCAGTGCCGATCCGGGCCAGCTCGCCCAGCTTGTCCACCGCCTGATCCACCGACATCGACCGGGAGCTGCCCGACCCAGCCGCTGCGCTCCCGACCGACAGCGGGAATGCCGAGATCACTGTCTTGGAGATGTCGTCGTAAGACCGGCCCAGCCGTTCGCAGTGTGCCGCGAGTACGTCGTACTTCGCCTGCACACCCTGCGGGCCGCAGTCGTAGATGTTGCACGCATCGGCATACTGCGCCACCATCCGCAACGTCTTCTTCTCACCGCTTCCGCCGATCATGATGGGCGGGTGCGGCCGGCTGATGGACTGCGGCGAATTGATCGGTCGTTCCAGCTGGTAATGCGCTCCTTCATAGGGCGATTCGTCACCGGCCCACATCTGTAGCGCGATCTGCACCGTCTCCTCCAGGCGCTCGAACCGCTCCTTCAACGGCGGGAAGGGCACCCCTAAACCGCGGTGCTCCTGCTCGTTCCAGGCAGCTCCGATGCCGAGCATCGCGCGGCCACTGGACAACACGTCCAGCGTCGTGACCGTCTTCACCAGCAGACCCGGATGGCGGTAGGTGACGCCGGTGACCAGGGTGCCCAGTCGGATCGTCGAGGTCTGGGCCGCGGCGAAGGCGAGCGCCAGATAGCCCTCCAGCATCTCCTGCCCAGGGGGACCGTTCATCTCGATCTGGAAGAAGTGGTCCATCACCCACAGGCTGTGCAGCCCGGCATCCTCGCTGTCGCGCGCAATCCGCCCGAACGTGCTGCCGATGGAGGCGGGCGCATCGGCCCATGAGAAGGAGGAGATCTGCTGTCCGAGTCGCATTCGGTCATCCTGCACCCCACCCGCGAACCGGGCAGCTCAGGGCGCCCGCCGGGAGGACCCAGGTCGCCTCGATACCCTCGAGGAGTGGATTACCTGGGCGGACTGTTGACGTTCGTCCTGCCGCTGGCAGTGCTCGCTGCGATCAGCCCGATCGTCTTCCTCAACGCCTCGACGGTCGCGACCAACTACGGCGCATCCGGCGTACGACGCTTCCTCGCCGGCAATGCGATCGTGCTCATCCTTATCGGCGTCCCGAGTCTGGGGCTGCTCGGAGATGCCGCCGCCTCCTTCACCCGGCGCGAACTGGCCTCTCAGGTCGTCGACGGGATCCTCGGCCTGGTGCTGCTGGCATACGGCGGTTGGCTGTGGCGTTCGCGGACTCGCACAGCGCGAGCCACCACCTCCGAAAACGACCAGGCCAGCGAAGCCGCGCGCCGTGGTCTCATCGCGTGGGGTGCGCTGGGGATGGCCACCAACTTCACGACGCTACCGCTCTACCTGTCCATCTGCGGGCACATCGGTGCCTCGCGGCTCAATGTGTTCTGGCAGGCCATCGTTCTCGCCGGGGCCGTCGCTGTGGTGCTCACGCCGGCCTGGATTCCGCTGCTGCTGCTGCGCATTGCGCCCACGCACACCCGGGTCAGCGAGCGGTCCCGCGCCCGCGTCGCGGCCGGCACCCGGATCGCTTCCATTGCCGCCTGCGTGATCGGCGGCGCGGTCCTGGTCGGGCACGCCGTCCTCAACTGACTCGTTATCGGCTCAGCTGGCTCAGCTGCGTCAGTTGGGCGGGACTGCTGGCAAACTGGGGCCATGCACGCACACCGCACCACTCGCTGGGAATCGTTGGTCGACCGCGGATACGGCGCCAAGTTCGCCGATCTGCATGCCAACGGTGAGGACATCTCCGGGGAAGCACGGTTGGCAGATGTGCTCGCGCCCCGCAACGCGAGCATCCTGGACGCCGGAAGCGGGATGGGCCGGGTCGGGGCCGCGCTGCAGGACCGCGGACATCACGTCGTGGGCGTCGATTTGGATCAGGCACTGCTCGCCCAGTCACGCCGCACCTTCCCGCACCTGCCGGTCGTCTCTGCCCGGTTGGACGAACTTGCCCCCGAAACGCTTGCGGCGCAGGGCCACCCCACTGAATATGACCTCGTCGTGTGTGTCGGCAATGTCATGATTCTGCTCGCCCCCGACTCCGAGGTGGAGGTGCTGCAGCGCCTGCGTGCTCTGCTCGCGCCGGCCGGCCGGCTGCTCGTCGGCTTCCACCTCGAAGCCAGACCAGAAAGCTCACGGACCTACCCGGCAGCCGACTTCACTGCCGATGCCCGCACTGCCGGACTAGAGGTGCAGGCACGCTTCGCCTCCTACGATCTGCAACCGGTCGGGGAGAGCGACGACTACGCCGTCTTCGTCCTGCGCCACCAGTAGTGCAGAGATAAGCAGGTGAGCACGCCGAGCAAGCCGAGCAAGCCCGCGAGCCGGCGCACGCTGGCGATTGACGACTACCAACGTGAGCACCGGGTACTCGGTTTCCCGATCGCCGTCATCTACAAGTTCTTCGATGACTCCGGCGCCTATCTCGCTGCGTTGATGACGTACTACGCGTTTGTCTCGCTCTTCCCGTTGCTCCTGCTGTTGAGCACGGTGCTGAGCATTCTGCTGCGCAACAACCCCGATCTGCAGAGGCACATCGTGGAGTCGGCGGCCAGCCAGTTCCCCGTGGTCGGGCAGCAGCTGAAGAATCCGAAAAGCCTCAGCGGCGGCGTCAGTGGGGTGCTCGCAGGAGTCGCCTTCGCTACCTACGGGGGCCTCGGTGTCGGCCAGGCCGTGCAGTACGCGATGAACACGGCCTGGGCGGTCCCGCGCAACTCCAGACCCAACCCGATCTTCGCGCGCTTTCGCAGCCTGCTGCTGGTCGGTTGCGCGGCACTGGTTCTGTTGACCACGACTGTGGTGTCGGCGTTGGGTGGATTCCTGCCCGGCGACACGGCTCAGGTGATGGCGTGGTTCATACCCGTTGTCATTGTCGTGGTCAATGCCCTCATCTTCATCGGCATCTATCGGCACGGATCGTCCCGCAAACTGAGCCCTCTGCAGGTGCTGCCCGGCTCAATCCTTGCGGCGCTCGCCTGGGCCTTGCTGCAGACGTACGGTTTCAAGTACGTGGCGCACGTCATCCGCCGTGCCGGCGCCACCGATGCCAGCGGCACCAACCTGATCTTCGCCACGGTGCTCGGTCTGCTGGCCTTCATCTACCTCGCCAGCATCATCACTGTCTTCTGCGTCGAGGTGAACGTGGTGCTGGACAAGAAACTGTACCCACGCGCATTGCTGACCCCGTTCACCGACAACGTCGTGCTCACCAGCGGTGACCGGCGCACCTATACAGCGATCGCCCAGGCCAACCGGCACAAAGGGTTTGAGCGCATCGACGTCAGCTTCGACGAACGCCCGCCGGCGGAACGCGAGCGGGATCGGAGCGACGACAACTGAGCGCAGATCAGCTGTCGGCGGGAAGCGTCACCGCTCGTAGAGTGTGCGCAACGCCTGTCGCACGCCGCGGCCCAGCAAGAACCAACAAACCTAACAAGGACTCCCATGGTCAACGTCGTCCGCACCTTCGAGGTGCAGGTCAATCCGTCCATCGCCATCGCCTACCTGAAGGATTTCAGTCACGCGGTCGAATGGGACCCCGGCACCGTCGCCTGCGAGCGCATCGGTGACGCGAGCGCACCGATCGAGGTCGGCGCGAAGTGGCACAACACCTCGAAGCTGATCTTCATCAATACCGAGTTGGAGTACGAACTACAGGAGCTGCATGCGGATCGTGTGCTTTTCCGGGGCACCAACAAGACCGCAACGTCCTACGACGACATCCGCATCGAGCCGTCGGGCGCCGGCGCGAAGGTCACCTACGAGGCGACGGTGAAGTTCAATGGCGTCGCCGCCCTGACCGATCCGGTCATGAAACTGATTTTCCTGCAGCTGGCCAAAGGGACCGTCCGCGACCTCACCGCGGCGCTGGAGAAGCTCTGAGGGCTTGAAAGTCGACTCAGCGGGTCCGCGGTGCCCGCCAGGCGGTGATCTGGTCCAACAACGAGTCCGGGTCCCGCACCTGTATCAGCGCATCGGCAACCGCTGCGCGTAGAAAGCCTCCATCCACCATGGTGGCCAGCAATGCGCGCATCGGCTTCCAGAAGTCTGCGACGTCGTAGAGCGCTACAGGTTTGGCGTGAATGCCCAACTGCAGCCATGTCCAGACCTCGAAGAACTCCTCCATCGTGCCGATACCGCCCGGCAGCGCCACGAACGCATCCGACAATTGCGCCATCCTGGCCTTGCGGTCGTGCATCGTCTCGACGATCTCGAGCCTGGTCAGCCCGTGGTGGGCGACTTCCGCGTCTGCCAGCGAGCGCGGTATGACCCCGATTACTTCACCCCCGGCTGCCATGGCAGCATCAGCGACGACGCCCATCAGCCCGACGTGCCCCCCGCCGAAGACGATCCCGATGCCCTGCTGAGCCAGCCGGGTCGCCAATCCGGCGGCCGCCTCGGCGTACGCAGAGTCGTTGCCCGGGGAGGATCCGATGAATATTGCGACGCGCATCGGATCACCGTAAACCGTTGACCTGACAGCCCTTCGAGTGGTGTCAGGAGGGGAAGGCGAACGGGATGCCGGTGAGCTCTTCGCTGACCGCCCACAGCTTCGCGGCCAGATCGGCATCCTTGGCGTAGCGGCTCTGCTTCGCCTCGCCCACCGGCCCGCGCACCTCCCACGGTCCCTTGGGGCCGGAGTAGGAGCCTGGATCGGCGTCGGTCGCTGCGAACAGCACCGGGCGCGCACCACCGGCGCCGCCGGGCAGCACTACCCGCATGGCAATCGGCAGAACCACCCGTACGACGGGGTTGCTGCCCATCCCGTCGGGGTCGGCCACCAGACCGGTCGATGCAACGCCCGGGTGCGCCGCCGTTGATGTCAGCGCCAGCCCGGCTGCGGTCGCGCGTCGTTGTAGCTCCAGCGCGAAGAGCAGGTTGGCGAGTTTGGACTGCCCGTAGGCCATGCCCGACTTGTACGTCTGCGGCGGATTTCCTTCCAGCACAGCATCGTTGCCGCGGAAGTGTGCGATGGACGACACTGTCGTCACGCGGGGTGCAGCCGCCTGGAGCAGTTGGGGCAGCAGCAGCGCCGTCAGCGCGAAGTGTCCGAGGTGGTTGGTGCCGAACTGCAGCTCGTGCCCGTCCTGGGTCTCACGATAGCTGGGCGGCTCCATCAGCCCGGCGTTGTTGACCAGCAGATCCACCGGTCCGTCGATACGGTCAACGAATTCGCGCACCGAGTCCAGCGACGCCAGATCGAGCTTCTGCACCGAGGTGGTGCCCCCCATCCGACGGGCTGCTTCCGCGCCGGACTGCGTGTTGCGAACCGCGAGGATGACCCGGGCGCCATGCCGAGCCAACTGCGTCGCCTCGTGCAGGCCGATGCCGGAATTCGCGCCCGTCACGATCGCTGTGCGTCCGCTCAGATCGCCGATCTCTGCAGGATCCCAACTCATCGCCAGTCCACTTTCTCCTACGTCGCCGTGCCGTGTCAGATCGCGTCAGATTCCATCGATCTCGCGCAGCTGTGCGAGAGCGATGCCCTCGCAATCTATGCGTTCGGCGATTCGGAGCCGACGCGCGCCTGGTCTGGCTGCCTGGCCGCCGGCCTCGCAGAACGACGACGCAGGACCAGGAACACCCCACCGTCCAGGAGCATCAGAGCCACTGCTGCCAGCGACAACGCCGACGCCGCCACGAAGTACTTGGGCATATACGAGTAGGAGATGGTCGAGATCCCGGCGGGCACCGGGATCGACTGGAACAACCGGTCCGGGGTGTCGACCACGGTCGATGTCGTGCCGTTGACCGTCGCGGTCCATCCGGGACTGGACAGCTGGCGACGAAGGAGGGTCGTCGGCTGGGCACAGTCCAGCGTGACGCCGCTCAGGCTCTGCGTGCGGATGCTGCACCCGTTCTTGGAGGTCGAGTAGTACGGCGCGGCCTTGGGGTCACGCCAGATCTCGATCTTGGCATCTCGAAAGACGCGGGTCAGGCCGTACTTCGCACCGGTGGCTTCGGTCGCGACGCCGTGCGTCATGACGATGTATTCGGCACCCGCCTTCCGGAAGGCCGACTGCTGCTGGCCGTAGGCCTGTAAGACCACGCGTTGGATGCGCGCGTTGGGCACTTGTCCGCCGAGCCAATACGGGATGAACGCACGCCCTGTGCCCTTGGCGCCCGGCGTTCCTGGCCGAGGTCGCAGTTCATCGGAGACAAACGTGCTCATCTTCTTCGGCACCGGCAGATCGTTGACATTGACCGACGCGATACCCCAGTAGGAGCCGTAGTTCGGCGCGATCGGCCCCAGCGTGTAGAAACGGGACGTGCCCAGGTGGGCCTGCAGGTACCGCACGGGCGCCAGATCCACCGGGTTGCGCGTGCTCGCCGACAACTGCGGGACCGCGTACGTGCCGGCTCCATCCGCGATCACGATCAGAGCTGCGACGAGTGCGAGCAGGCCCACCCTGCGTGGTCCCGACCTGACCGCCAATGCGATGACCACGAGCACCACGCAGGCGAGGACTGTCCACCCCACCATCGCGATGGTCCACCGCGGGTGGGACAGGTAGTTGCGGTGCTCCTCGAAGGTTACGACGCCTACCAGGTACAGCGCGACCATCGCCGCCGCGATCAGGACTGCGGGCCTACGCACCCGCGCCATTCGAAGGTCGTCGATGCCGTAGGCAGCGCAGATGATGACGGCGAACTCGATGAGGGAGATTCCGTATTTGGCGACCAGAATGTTGCGCACCCCAGGTATGACATTCAGGAAGGCTTTTACCGGAATGAAGGTAAGCCCACCGAACGCATTGATCACCAGCACGAACAGCGTGAGGCCGATGAAAATCCTCAGGGCGCGGCGTCGTCCGCCCATGAACCCCACGATCGCGACCAGCACGGTCGGGAGCGTCACATAACCGGCCAGTCCGTTGAAGATGCGGTTACCCATCGGGCCTGCAGCGTAGGGAAACCCCAGCCCAGCTACCACCCGCGCTCTGTAGGAGTACTTGTTAGCAGCACCAGAGTGATAGGCGGTGTATCCGAAATCCAGGAAGTCCTTGAAGGCGACGAGCACCGGTGCCGCAATCACCACTCCCAGCACCGCACCCGCGATCGTCCACACAGTGAACGAGCGCCGGTGTCCGGGAAGGGCCACCAGTCGCACAACGGCCCATCCAGCGACGAACAGCCCTTCCAGCAGCGCTGTCTCGGGAAATCCAGCGAACAACATGAAAGCAACAGCCAGCGCTGTTACCCAGAGCCCTGCCCGCGGGCGCCGTAAATCCCGCACAGCGTGGCCGATCAGCTCGACCCCCCACAGCGCCATCGGTAAGAATGCAATCGGATTGAACGGCGCGTTCGTCATCACCGAGAAGGCCCCGTTGAGGCCGAAGAGACACGCGGCACAGGAGGCGGCAACCCAGGACAGCCGCAGCGAGCGGACGAACATCAGCGTGCTGAAGGCAGCGACGAACTCCAACGCGAGGTGCATCACGAAAATGCCGTTGGGTAGCAGTTGCAACAGGATGAACGGCAGGAACAACGCCGCCGACTGCATCTCACCTGCGAGTGGCTGACCGAGGCCCTCGTAGTAGTTCCAGAGCGGCAGCTGGCCGTGCTGCCACATCTGCGCAGCGAGGCGGCCCAGCGCCTGGGCGGTCCAGCCCTCGTTGCCGTCGATGGTGTGCCCGCCGCTGACCACGCCCCGAGTGTGAAAGGCGACCCCGGAGAAGTACTGCAATGGGTTATTGGTCCGGATGCGCAGCAGATACACCGCGTTGGCCGCCAGGATGACCACCGTCACGACCAGCGAAGATAGGAAAGCGGGCGCTCGAAGCATCCTGACGCCGGCTCGGCGCATCTCGTTACTCCGTGCCATTACGACTCCGTGTCATTACGCTCGCGCCGCTGAGAACGCCGACGTAAAACCAGGAAGAAGGCGCCATCCAGCAGCATCAGCACGACAACCACTCCCGAGGCCACCACTGCCAGCACGAAGTGCGGTGGCAGATAGGAGTACGTGACGGTCGAGACCCCCGCTGGCACCCGCACCAACTGGAACAAGGTGCTTGGGTTGTCGGCCACCGTGCGCGCTGACCCGTTGACCGTCGCCGTCCATCCCGGGCTCGACAACTCACGACGCAGCAGAGTCGCCGGGCGAGGGCAGTCGAGGGTGACCCCGTCGCGATTCTGTCTCCGCACCCTACATTGAGCACCCGAGGTGGAGTAGTACGGGTCGGCCGCGGTGTCGTCCCAGATCTCGACTTTGGCGTCCCGAAAGACCCGCGCGAGACCATAGGTCGAACCGGTGCTCGCATCGGACACCCCACGACGCATCACGACGTATTTCACACCCGCCTGCCGGAAGTACCTCTGTTGCTGCCCGTAGGCGGTCAACAGCACGCGCTCCTGCTTCACCTTCGGGTTGAACGGGACGAGCTGATAAGCAGCGATGTCCTTCTCAGTTCCCTTGGCACCGGGCGTGCCGGCGGGGGGTCTCAAGTTGTCGAGGACGAAGGAACTGTACTTTTTCGGCACCGGAAGATCGTTGGCATTCAATTGCGAAATGCCGAAGTAGGAACCGTAGTTGGGAGCTATCGGCCCCACCGTGTAGAACCGGGAGGTTCCGAGATTGGCCTGCAGAAATCGCACCGGTGCCAAATCGACCGACGCCGGGCGGCTCGCGGACAACTGAGGCACCGCGTAGGTGCCCGCGGCGTCCATCGTCAACAGAATCGCGGCCAGCACCGCAACGAGTCCGGCCCGGCCCGACGCTCGCTTGACGATCACCAGAAGCACAGCGAGAGTGAGCAGCACGGCCACCGTCCACCCGAGCATTCCCACACTCCACAGGTGGCGTTCGAAGTAATGGCCATGCCGCAGGTAGACAACGCTGCCAATCAGATACCCACCGGCTACCACTATCGCGCACAGCGCCACCGAACGGCGCACGCGCGAACGCGCAATGTCATCGATGCCGTAAGCGGCAAGAATGACGACGGCGAGCTCAATGATCGCCAGTCCGTATTTGTAGACCAGGATGCTGCGGATGCCAGGTATCAGGTTGAGGACTTCCTTGGCGGGGCGGAAACCGAACATGTTCAGCAACAGCACCAGCACGGTGACCCCGAGGAGCACCTTCAGCCCGCGGTGACGCTTACCTGCCAGTCCGACCAGCCCCAGCAGGAGGGCCGACAACGTGACATACCCGGCCTGCACCCCGAAGACGGGGTTGGTCAGCGGGCCGGCTGCGTACGGGATCCCGAACGAGGTGAACTGCCGAATCGGGTACGACAGGTTGTTCGCTACGTCCGCGTGGTATGCGGTGAAACCGAAGTCCAGGAAGTCTTTGAAGGCAATCAGGATGGGTGCCGCCATCGCGATTCCGGCGACCGCGCCGACGATGCTCCAGAGCGCGAAGGACCGTCGGTGCCCCGGCAGACCGACCAGACGAGCAAGGGCCCAGATCGCGACGAACAGCATCTCCAGAAACGCGGTCTCGGGGAACCCGGCGTACAACATGTAGGCGATCGCCAGGGCGGTTACCCACACGCCGGCCCGGGGGCGCCGTCCTTCTCGGACCGCGCGCACGATGAGCTCGATCCCCCAGAGTGCGACCGGCAGGAACGCGATTGGGTTGAACGGCGCATTCGTCATGACTGAGAAAGCGCCGTTGAGGCCGAACAGACACGCCCCGCAGGTGGCGGCGACCCAGGACAACCGCAAAGAACGTAGGAATAGCAAGGTTCCGAACCCAGCCACGAACTCCAGGGCAAGATGCATCACGAAGATGCCGTTCGGCAGCAGCTGCAGCAGGATGAACGGCACGAAGAACGCGGCCGACTGCATCTCGCCGGCCAGCGGCTGTCCCAGTCCCTCGAAGTGGTTCCAGAGCGGCACGTGCCCGTGCTGCCAGAACTGTGCAGCGAGCCTACCCAGCGCCTGCGCGGTCACGCCTTCGTTGAGATCGATGGTGTGGGTTCCGCGGACGATGCCCTTGCCCGGCGACCCGAGGCCGGAGTAGTACAGCAGCGGGTTGTTGCTGCGTATGCGCAGCAGGTATATCGCGTTGGCCGCCAGGATGACCACCGCCACGAGCAGCGACGACAGGAAGGCCGGTGCCGTGAGGAACCGGGTGGTCCGGTCCCGGCACGACGCCCCGGGACTTCGGACAGCGGTCACTGCGATGCCGAGGATCCGGGCTGGGACACGGGCGGCAACCGCAGATAACTGAGCCGAGCATTCTCCTGTCGCGACCGCAGGATTCCGTTCAGGATGAGGCCGATTGCGATACTCACGAAGCCGACCAGCATCATCCCGGTGGCGAGCACCGCCGTGGGCAGTCGCGGCACCTGGCTGATACGCGCAAAGGTGACCACCAGCGGCACTCCCAGAACGAGTGCGACGAACATGAATAGCGCACCGATGCTGGAGTAGAGGGCCAGCGGTCGTTCGTACTGCAGCAGCCCGCCGATCAGACGCAGGATCCGGAAGCCGTCGTGGTAGGTGCGTAGTTTGGATTCGCTGCCCTCGGGGCGGTCCTTGAAGCCCACCGGTACCTCGATCTGAGGCACGCGCAGGTTGACTGCGTGCACCGTGAGCTCGGTCTCGATCTCGAACTCACGCGCCAAGGCGGGGAACGACTTCACGAACCGGTGGGAGAATACGCGGTACCCCGACAGCATGTCCGTGACCGGCTCGCCGAACAGCGCGGTGATCAGACGGTTGAAGAGCCGGTTGCCAGAGGCATGCCCTGGTCGGTAGGCCGTTGCGTCGGGATTGTCGGTACGCACGCCCAAGACGTGGTCGTAGGGGCCGGACAACAGCGTCTCGATGAGCTGCGGGGCGGCGCTGGCGTCATAGGTGTCGTCGCCATCGATCAACAGGTAGACGTCTGCGTCGATATCGGCGAAGGCCCGGCGCACTACGTTGCCCTTGCCCTTTCGGGACTCCGAGCGCACCACCGCGCCCGCTTCGGTCGCGACCCGGACTGTGTCATCGCTGCAGTTGTTGTCGTAGACGTAGACGACGATGCCGTCCACGGCGGCCAGCAGGTCCTTGACGACCTGGCCGACCGCGACTTCTTCGTTGTAACACGGCACTATGGCCGCAATCCTCAGACCCTCGAACTTCTCCGCCCCAACACCCTGTTTCACCAGAGGAAAGTAACAGAGGAGGTCGATGAGTGGCTGAGAGCGCCGACCACTCCCGTTCAATGCTCAGTCGGCCATACCTGCGCCGCGTGCCACGAATTGACCCTCCGCGGCGTCGGTACTGCAGTCCTGACCGCCCAACCACACCCGCCGGGCCGCGCCATAGAGCGTGACACCGTCGTAGGCGCTGAGCTTGTTCTTGTGCAGCAGCCGCTGCGCGTCGATGACGACGCTGTCCTGCGGCGCGAAAGCAACCAGATCGGCGCGGCGCCCGACCTCGATCGCCCCCCGGTCGGTCAGGTCGACGATCTCGGCGGGGCGGGTACTCATCCAGGCCACCACCTGAGCGAGGTCGATACCGCGTTCGCGGGCACCGCTCCAGACGGCACGCAGCGCGACCTCGACCGATGCAACCCCGCCCCAGGCGGTGCCCAGATCACCGGTCTCGAGCTGTTTGAGGTCGATGGTGCAGGGTGAGTGGTCGCTGACGATGATGTCGATCGTGCCGTCCTGCAACGCTTCCCACAGTTGTGCCTGATTGGCTGCGCTGCGGATCGGCGGGCAGCATTTATGTGCAGTCGAGCCGTCGCGGATCGTCTCGGCGGCGAACGTCAGGTAGTGCGGACAGGTCTCGACGGTGATCGGCAGACCTTCGGCCTTGGCGGCCCGCAACTGGGGCAGTGCCGCCGCGCTGGACAGGTGCAGGATGTGCGCGCGAGCACCGGTGCGGCGGACGGCGTCGATCACCGTCGCGATGGCGGACACCTCGCTCTGGTCCGGTCGGGAGGCCACGAAGTCGGAGTACCTGCGGCCGCCGAGCTGGGGTGCGGCAGCGATGACGTCCGGGTCTTCGGCGTGCACGATCATCAACGCACCGAGCGGCTCCAGGCGCTGCAGGTAGGCAATCAGCTCATCGCGCGACAGCGGCGGGAACTCCGGCACCCCAGAGTCGATCAGAAAACACTTGAAACCGAAAACACCCGCTTCGTGCAGCGGCTTGAGATCCTCGATATTGCCGGGGACCGCGCCACCCCAGAAACCCACGTCCATCCGACACTGGCCGCGTGCCGCATCCATCTTGATGTGCAGCGCTTCGAGCGTCGTGGTCGGGGGCAGGCTGTTGAGCGGCATGTCCAGCAGCGTGGTGGTGCCGCCGGTCAGCGCGGCGCTGGTCGCGGACTCGAAACCCTCCCAGTCGGTCCGGCCGGGCTCATTGACGTGTACATGGGTATCGACCATGCCCGGCAACAGCACCTCGTCGTCGGCCAGCTCGATACGCTCACCGCTCCAGTCGGCGGGAGCATCGCCCTGCTCGATGGCAGCGATGCAGCCGTCGCGAACGCCGACTGCGGCCGCCTGTTCGCGACCGCCGGTGATTACCCGCTGCGCGACAAAGATCCGATCGAAGTGGTTGGCACCGTTGGTCATTGTGTTCTCCGTCGCAGATCTGTCATGAGATCGGCCGCGCGTCGCTCCAGCAGCGGCCCGGCATTGGTCATACACGCTTGCACATCGGATTTGATATCGGTCAACGCGTACGCGGTGTCGATGTGGGCGGCGTGCAGTTCCTGCGCCGTCACGACCACCCGCCCGGCGAGCGCCACGACGGGGATACGTTCGGCGTGAGCCGCCTGCGCCACGCCCATCGGCGCCTTCCCGCGCAGGCTCTGCGCGTCCAACGACCCTTCGCCGGTGATCACCAGGTCGGCCCCGACCAGCCTCCCGGCAAAACCGTTGATCTCCAGCATCACTGCGATCCCCGACCGCAACTGCGCTCCGAGCAACAGCGCTGCGTATCCCGCACCCCCGGCTGCGCCGGCACCGGCCAGATCGGCAAGTGCCGGGTCCGCGACCGCCGCGAAGTGGGTCAGGGCAGCATCGAGGTCCTGCACCTGCGTGGCGCTCGCACCCTTCTGTGGGCCGTACGTCGCTGCCGCGCCATGCTCGCCGGTCAACGGATTGTCCACATCACTGGCCAACTCGAGACGGACCTGCACGAGGCGCGGGTGCACACCGGACAGATCCACGCTGTGCACGCTCGCCAACCCGGCTCCACCGGCCGCTACAGGCTCACCGGACGCGGTGAGGATGCGCGCCCCTAGGGCTGTCAGCATGCCCGCGCCGCCGTCGGTGCTGGCACTTCCGCCGACACCGACTACGAGCCGCGTGCACCCGTCGTCGAGGGCCGCGGCCATGACCTCACCCAGTCCGCGACTCGAGGAGGTCATCGCGGCGAGCACGCCACCGGGCAGTAACTGAATGCCGCAGGAGTTCGCGAGCTCGACCACTGCCGTACCGCCTTGTCGGGCGTACAGCGCCTGCACGGCTTCGCCGGTCGGGCCGCAGACGGCGACTTCACGCCGCTCGAACCCGGCAGCGACAGCCGCGTCCACCGTGCCGTCGCCGCCGTCGGCCACCGGTGCGGTGACCACCTCGATCGCAGGGTCCACGCTGTGCAGACCCGCGGCGATATACGACGCAGCTTCCTGCGCGGAGAGGGACCCTTTGAACTTGTCGACGGCGACGACGATGCGCATGCTCAGTCCAGCATCGACACTGAAGCGGTGGGCGCGTCCTCGCCGCGGGCGGCGAGTTCCTCGAACTCGACGACGTTGTCCAGCTCGGTGCCCATCGACACATTGGTGACGCGCTCCAGGATGATCTCGACGATCACCGGCACCCGGTACTCGTCGCGCAGCTTCTTCGCATCTTCCAGACCCTGGGCGATCTTGTCGGGCTCAGTCACCCGGATCGCCTTGCAGCCCATGCCCTGTGCGACCTTGATGTGGTCCACGCCGTAGCTGTTGTGGGTGGCTTCCTCATCATCGGCGTTGACATTGTCGAAGGCCAGCTGCACGCAGTAGTCCATGCTGAATCCGCGCTGACTCTGCCGGATCAGGCCGAGGTAGGCGTTGTTCACAACCACATGGATGTAGGGGATGTTGAACTGCGCGCCGACGGCGAGTTCCTCGATCAGGAACTGGAAGTCGTAGTCACCGGACAGGGCGATCACGTTGGCGTTCGGGCTCGCGGTGGCGACACCGAGCGCTGCGGGCAGCGTCCAGCCCAGCGGGCCGGCCTGACCGGCGTTGATCCAGTGCCGGGGGTGGTAGACGTGCAGCAACTGCGCCGCCTGGATCTGCGAGAGGCCGATGGTCGAGACGTAGGTCGCGTCCGTGCCGAATGCGGCGTTCATCTCCTGATAGACGCGCTGCGGCTTGATCGGCATGACATCGAAGTTGGTCTTGCGCTGACCCTGAGCGCGACGCTCACGGCACTCCTTCGCCCACGCCGAGCGGTCGGGCAGCTGGGCGCCCGTGCCGGTCTCGACGAGCTGACGCAATGCGGCGCCGGCGTCGGACACGACGCTGTAGTCGGGCGAGAAGACCCGCCCGATCTGCGTCGGCTCGATGTCGATATGTACGAACTTGCGGCCTTCGGTGTAGGTGTCGATGCCACCGGTGTGGCGGTTGGCCCACCGGTTGCCGATACCGAGCACGAAGTCGGCGGCGAGCATCGTCTCGTTGCCGTAACGGTGACTTGTCTGCAGCCCGACCATGCCGGCCATCAGCGGGTGGTCATCGGGAATCGTGCCCCAGCCCATCAGGGTCGGGATGACCGGGATACCGGTCAGCTCGGCAAATGCAACGAGCTCCTCGGCAGCATCGGCGTTGACGATTCCACCACCGGCGACGATCAGCGGACGCTCTGCTGCAGCCAGCATGTCCAGGATGTGCTGCGCCTGCTTGGCGGTGGCCTTCGGCGGAGTGACGACCATCGGCTCGTAGGTGTCGATGTCGAACTCGATCTGCGCCATCTGCACATCGATCGGGAGGTCGATCAGGACGGGACCGGGACGGCCGGAGCGCATCAGGTGGAACGCCTTCTGGAAGGTGCCGGGCACCTGTCCTGCACTCATGACCGTCACCGACCACTTGGTGACCGGGGCGGCGATCGAAGCGATGTCAACGGCCTGGAAGTCTTCCTTGGCCAGCTTGGCGACGGGTGCCTGACCGGTCAGGCACAGGATCGGGATCGAGTCCGCGGAGGCGGAGTACAGACCGGTGATCATGTCGGTGCCCGCGGGACCCGAGGTGCCGACACACACACCGATGTTGCCGGCGGCAGCGCGGGTGTACCCCTCGGCCATGTGCGACGCAGCCTCGACGTGACGGGCCAGCACGTGCTGGAAGCCACCGTGGTCACGGACCGCGCTGTAGAAGGGGTTGATCGCGGCGCCGGGCAACCCGAACAGCTGAGTGGCGCCTTCCTTCTCCATGATCAGACAGGCGGCGTCAACCGCACGCATAAGGGTCATTTGGAACCTCCGGAAAGTAGTTCGACGCCCTTGAGTAGAGCGGAGTGGTCAAGATTGCCGCCACCGTTGGCGCGCACCGAGGCGACCAACTGGGCCGCGAGTGCGCCGAGCGGCAGGACCACACCGGCCTCACGTGCAGCGGAGGTGACAATGCCCATGTCCTTGTGATGCAGGTCGATCCGGAACCCCGGGTCGAAGCTGCGCGAGGTCATGTTGCCGCGCTTCTGATTCAGCACGGCACTGCCGGCCAGTCCGCCACCGAGGACGTCGAGCGCGGCTTCGGTGTCGACGCCGTAGGCCTCGAGGAAGACCAGCGCTTCCGCAACGGCCTCGATATTGATGGCGACGATGAGCTGGTTCGCAGCCTTCACGGTCTGGCCGGAGCCGGACGGGCCGACGTGCACGACGGTCTTACCGACCACGTCCAACAGCGGCTTGGCGGTTGCGAAGTCCTCAGCAGAACCGCCGACCATGATCGACAGCGCGGCGTTCTTGGCGCCGGCCTCGCCACCGGACACGGGAGCATCCAGGATGCGGAAGCCCTTGCCCTTGGCCTCCGTTGCCAGATCGACGGTGACATCGGGGCGGATCGAAGAGAAGTCGATGATCAACGCACCGGCGGGAGCGCTGTCATAGACGCCCCCCTCGTCCTGCAGCACAGAAGCGACATGCGGACTGTCCGGCACCATCACGGCGATGACTTCAGCGTCACGCACTGCGTCGGCAGCCGAGGTGACGGCCTTGCCGCCCGCGTCGACGAGGGGCTGGATCTTGTCCGGGTTGTGGTCGAAACCGGTGACCTGGTGTCCTGCATTCTGCAGGTGGACGGCCATCGGGCTGCCCATGATTCCCATGCCGATGAAGGCAATACGGGTGCTCATTCGGAGCTCGCTTCCTTGTTGTCGGTGCTGTTGCTGTCTGTGTTGTCTGTGGTTACGGAGCTGCTGCCCGTCGCGCCACCCTCGAGGCCGGTCGCGATGCTGCTGCGGGCCGCGCGGGGCAGCCACTGGTCCAAGCCGGCTTCGGTGGTGGAGGTCGTCTTGTACTCCAGAGCGACATATCCGTCGTAGCCCGCAGCCTGCAGGCGCCAGATATAGGCCGGCAGGTCCAGGCCGCCGGTGCCGGGCTCGCCGCGGCCGGGGTTGTCGGCGATCTGCACGTGACCCACGCGGTCGCCGTACTTCTCGATGACGGCGTCGAGATCGTCGCCGTTGACCGCAAGGTGGTAGAGGTCGCAGAGGAACTCCAGGTTGTCCACACCGGTCTCGGAGTGGACCCGGTCGATGACCGCGAAGACGTCGTCGGCGGTCTTGAGCGGGTAGGCCGGGGTCCCGCTGACCGGCTCGATCAGCACGACGCCGTCGATCTCTGCGACAGCGCGACCGGCCGCTGCGAGCGCCAACACTGCGGCTTCGTCTGCTTCGAGAGCAGAGCCGTCATTGGGTCCGCCCGCATCGATGCGGTTGCCGTACAGCGCATTGAACGCGTGGCAGTCCAGTCGTCGACCGAGGTCGACCACGACTGGAATGTTCTCGGCGAACTCGTCCTGCCGCTCTACCCAGCTGACCAGACCGCGGTCCCCACCGGGCATGTCACCAGCGAAGAAGTTCAACCCGATGAGCTGGACGCCGGCGTCCTGTACAGCGGTGACGAACGCGTCCTGCTCTTCCTGTGTCGGCGTCGCAGTGCTCCACGGCCACCAACTCTCGATGGCATCGAACCCGGCCGCGCGGGCGGCTGCAGGGCGCTCCAGAAAGGGCAGTTCGGTGAACAGGATCGAGATGTTCACCGCGTAACGGGTCGTCGCCATCGGCAGTCCTCAAACTTTCGTATCGTGGAATTTGTATTCCGCGATTCAGAATAGCGTGGCCAGCGCCACACGTAAACCCCTGCCTGCATATATCCCAACCGAAGTTGTGTGAACCAGCGCGCTCAATACGGCGCACCCGTTCACACAACTTCGTGTGCGGTCAACTCCAACCGCCCCGCCGCAGCGCTTCACCAAGTTGCGCCAAGAATGCTTCCGGTTCTACTCGCAGCCCGAGCACCGGAATGCGCAGCACTCTGGAGCCGTGGATCGTGAGGTGGTTATCGCGCAGCGCATCACTCACCGTCGCCAGACCCGCGCGATGCTGGGAACCGTCGATCTCCACGACCACCCCGTATGTCGGCCATTCGGCATCCAGGTAGATCCGACCACCCGGCCCACTTCGCGGGACTTGCCGGCTCGGTTCCGGGAGTCCATGCTGCCTACAGAGTCGAGCAAAATCGATCTCGGAGAGGGCCTGCGCGCCACCCGCGATATCCCGCACGACGACACGCAGGTGCGCGACGCGGTGGATGGCGGGCGCTTCCTCGAGCAGTCGGCGCAACCGCGCAGCGGTGGTGAGACGTTGCTGAACCACCATTGCCAGCAGTGTCGTTGCCGCTCGGTCACTTGACGCCCAGGATGCTGCCCGCAGCGCTGCCCAGTCGATGCTCGTGCGGGGTGGGTCCCCGACGACGTCGTTCTCCCGAGATCGAAGCTGATGGATGTGGACTCCGGGCACTGGCCGAACACGACTTCCGGCCATCACACTGAGGTGCACGACATCTTCGTTCCAACCGGTCAGGCCTGCGGCCAGTAACGCCGTCACTCCATCCAACCGCGCATCCCCGCGCGTCTCCCAGATCGCGCTTCGCCAACCTGCCGTCGCGCCACCCGTGCTCAACTGGACCGTTTGAGCGCCCGCGATGCCCCATCGTCCGGCAGCTACCTCATGACGTACATCGTCGCGCGTGACCCCGAGGGCGCGCAGTTGTGTCCGCGAGCACACGCCATCCTGCAGTTCTGCCAGCTGCCTGGTCACCTCGGCGCGAAACTTTCGGCGACCACAGCCCGGGAGCGGAAGTGAAAGCGGTGTCGACACGATGCGCTCAGCTGTGCTCATCTACGCACCCTGCTCACCGCACCGAGTTTCGTCGTCGTAAACCACCGCTGGTGTGGATGATGACTAGGGTGTGGACAACGCGAACGACGAAGCTCCTTCAGCGGGTCATCGCGGCGAGTTCATCGACGCTCAGCCCGGCGAGCTCGAGCACCTCGGACTCATCGACAGCGCCACAGCGCACCCCGCGCAACAATGCGAAGGCGAGCATCCTCGCGGTAGCGGGCTCATCCATCACGCCACCCTCGACCTTGCCGACGTATGCCGCGAGCCTGGCCGCCGCCGGACGCATCGCCTCGCGGAAGAACAGGTAGGTCGCGAGATAGCGCGAAACCAGGTGACCCGGGCACATGTCCCAACCCTGGTAGATCCCCTGCACCAGTGAGCGCGTGACCAGCTCGCTGTGCAGCGTCCAGGTGGCCCCGGCCGCCTCGACGGATGAGAAATCCACGACGTTCGTAGAGCCGTCCGACACCGTGACGCCGGTCTGCGCAGCAGCCACCTGCATGACGGCCTTCGCATGGTCGGCGACCGGGTGATCCGCAGACTGATACGGCGCGGCAACACCGAGCCCGGCGCTGTAGTCGAAGGTGCCGTAGACCAGAGCGGTCGCCCGGCCGTCGGATGCATGCACCATCTGGGCGACGGCGGCGCGTCCGTCCGCCGCGAGGATTGCCTGGGCGGTCTCGATCTGGATCTCGAAGCCAAGCGCGTGATCCGCCAGGCCCAGGGCTGCTTCGATGCGGTCCAGCGCGAGCGCCATCGCGGCGACCTGCTCAACAGAGGTGACCTTCGGCAACGTCAGGGTCAGCCCGGCGGGTACCTGCCCGCCGGTGCAGGTGGCTTCCAGGAAGGCGACCAGCGTGCGCACTCCACGCTCGCGGGTGGGACCCTCGAACGCCTTGAAGCGGATGCCCCACCACGCCGGTCGGGTGCCATCGGCGTGCTGGCTCCCGTAGGAGGCGAGCGCAGCCGCCAGGTCGGAGTCCTCCACGTCGTCGGCGCGGCGGCCGTAGCCGTCCTCGAAGTCCACCCGGAGGTCTTCGATGGGCTCCCGTTCCAATTTGGCGCGCAACCGGTCGTAGACGTCAGCGACGCGTTCGGGTGCCATCCCGACCAACCCGGCCAGGTCATCGGCAGAGGGCGCATAACGGTCCAGCAGGCTCAGGGCCTCGTTGCCCCAGGCGGCGGGTGTTCCGGCGTCGTACCGATCGGCGGGAACGTAGACGGTGTGGATCGGCGCACGGTCCACCCGGTCACCAGGGTATCGACGGGTCAGGTCGAGGTCCGCCTGCGCCAGTTCGCGATCCAGTTCGGCGATAAGAGCTTCAGTGACGCCTTCGGACATACGTTCTCCTTCAAAAGTTTGCCATGTGGAAGTAGGATTCCGTATGGCGGAAAGTACCAGCTTCCATCTCCGGATGAGAAGATGCAGCCGCCACGTCGACGGGCCCGTCACTGGGTAGTCATGCGTTGATCATCGAGCGCATGCCTCAGCATCGATTCAAGTGCACGCTACGAGGAGACCCCATGGCCGACAGCCCGCGAACCGGTGGCGTGCAATCTGTGGGGCGCGCCCTGGACATCCTGGAGGCGATCGATGCTGCAGGTGGTGAGATGGCTCTGGTCGAGATGAGCGCGGTGTCCGGCCTGCCGATGCCGACAATCCACCGCATTGTGCGCACGATGGCTGATCGCGGCTACCTACGCCAGTTACCGGATCGACGGTATGCCCTGGGATCGCGACTGATTCCGCTCGGCGCGACGGCCCTGATCGCTTTCGGCTCGCGTAGTGCACCGGAACTGGGCCGCATCGTGCGCGAGTTCGGCGAGACCGCCAACCTCGCGACCCTCGACAACGATCAACTGGTGTACGTCGGCCAAGTGCCCTCCCCGCACGCGATGCGAATGTTCACGGACATCGGTCGGCGGGTACTGCCGCATTGCCGCGCCGCCGGAAAAGCCATGCTCGCCCAGTTGCCCGACGCCGACGTGGTGCACATTCTGCACCGCACGGGCATGCCTGCGATGACGGAGCGGACCATTACCGATCCGGCCGCGATGCTGACCGAACTCGCCCGTATCCGCAAGGTCGGGTTCGCCATCGAGGAAGGCGAGATGGAGCTCGGCGTGACCTGCATAGCTGTTGCGATTCCCAGCAAGACCGCGCTGATGTCCATCTCTATGTCATCCCCGGCCGCCCGGATGACCAGCGAGGTCCGCAAGCGTGCAATACCGTTCCTGCAGGAGGTAGCCGCCCAGTTGGGTCGCGAACTGGACAGCGCCTCAGCCTGATTCACATATATCGCAGTACCCCCTTGACCGGGGCTGTGATTCCTGTCATATTTCTCATTGTGGAATACATCTTCCGCATCATGAAAGTATGACGATCAGGCGAAAGAGGAACAGTGACCGCCGACCTCCCGATCACGACCGAAGCGTTCGACGCGCTTTCGGCGCAGCAGGCTGCTGAGCTGCTGCGGGCCTGCTGTGCAGCACCGGGGTGGGTGACCCGGGTCACCGACGGTCGCCCGTATGCCGACCGCGACGCCGCACTCGTAGCCGCGGACGCCGCGTTTGCCCACCTGGATGCCGCAGACATCGCCGCCGCCCTGGGCGACCACCCCCGCATCGGTGAAAAAGTGCAGGGTTCATCGGAGTCCGCGTCGTTCTCCCGCTCCGAGCAGGCGGCGATGGGCGACGCCGACGACCAAGTACGCCGCGACCTGCTCACCGGCAACGCCAATTACGAACAGCGCTTCGACCGCGTATTCCTCATTCGGGCCGCCGGCCGCCAGCCGCAGGAGATCCTCACCGAGCTCGTCCGTCGGATGGACAACGACGAGCACGCAGAACTGCGTGAGGTCACCGAACAACTTCGTCAGATCACCCACCTACGCCTGGAGGCGATGCTCCGATGAGCACCTTGTCCACCCACGTGCTGGATGCCGTCAGCGGCACCCCCGCAGCCGGTATTCCCGTCGAAGCCTTCGCGAAGGCCACTGACGGTGCTGGCTGGACCAGCATCGGCTCGGGCGTCACGGACGACGACGGCCGCATCTCACGCGTCGCCGCCGACGCGCTCGCACCGGGCACCTACCGCATCACCTTCGGCACCGGCGACTACTTCGCCGCACAGGGTGTCGCAGCGTTCTACCCGGAAGTCACCATCACCTTCGTGGTCGCCGACGAGCGGCATTACCACGTCCCGGTCCTGCTCAGTCCGTTCGCATTTTCCACCTATAGAGGGAGCTGAATCACATGTCATATGTGTTGGGTCACAACCAGTACGGAAGGCTGAAGTCCACGTCGTCAGGGTCTTCCGGGACACCCGTGAAGGTCGTCACGACATGGTCGACTACAACGTGAGCGTCTCCCTCTCGGGTGACTTCGATGATGCGCACATCACCGGCGACCAGGCCAAGGTCCTCACGACCGATGCCTGCAAGAACACCGTCAATGCGTTCGCCAAGGAGGCCGGTGAGGCCGTCCGCGCGCCGGAGTCCTTCGCCCTCGCCCTCGCCAACCACTTCGTCGATGATGTCCCGCAGGTCTCCTCCGTCAAGATCAACGTCGAGGCCTTCACCTGGGCGCGAATCGGCGAAGAGAACCACGGCTTCCGCCGCATCAACGACTACATCCGCACCGTCACCGTCCGCCGCCATGGTGACGAGCCGGCCACGGTGGTCAGCGGCCTGAAGGACTACGTTGTCCTGAAGACCACGGATTCGGAATTCCACGGCTTCTACCAGGACAAGTACACGACCCTGCAGCCGACCAATGACCGCGTGATGGCTACCGCCGTCACCGCGCAGTGGGCGCACACCTCGAACGAGAACGCGGACTGGAACGGTTCGTTCGCCAATGTCGTCGACGCCATGACCACCTCCTTCGGCGCCGCCTACAGCTATGCGCTGCAGCACACCATCTGGGAAATGGGCCAGAAGGTCCTGGACGCGGAGCCCGGAGTCGCCGAGATCCGGATGAGCGCCCCGAACAAGCACCACTTCCTGGTCGACCTGTCCCCGTTCGGTCTCGAGAACGACAACGAGGTCCTCTACGCGGCCGACCGGCCGTACGGCCTGATCGAGGCCACCATCCAGCGCTCCGCCGATGTGGACATGACTGGCTCCTACGAGCCGGGCCAGGCCTGGAGCTGACCCACCCCATCCAGGACCCGCCGCCGCCGGCACTTCTCATCGTGCCGGCGGCGTCGTCTTGAGCAAAAACAACATCTACATGCTATTCATCATAGTCCCACACGAAGCGCGAATGTCGCAGCGTCACAACGCTATTCATCGTGCACACCAGTACGTCTCAGGCGAGATATACCCGATATCTCCAACCTCTTGACGTGACCCGAGTCACTCCCTACTATTCCGACATACGGAATTCATATTGCGTATGTCGGAATGCAGGCTGAATCAAGGAGCACCGATGACCGCGACTGCGGCACCCAAGACCAAACCCCCCGTCCATCCGGTCGATGAGATCCTTCCGCTGCCCAAGCTGGCGATCTACGGCCTCCAACACGTCCTGGCGTTCTATGCCGGCGCGGTGATCGTGCCGATCCTGCTTGCCGGCGCGATCAACCTGAGCACCGACCAGCTGATCCACCTGATCAACGCCGACCTGTTCACCTGCGGTATCGCCAGCCTGATCCAGTCGGTCGGATTCTGGAAGGTCGGTGTCAAGCTGCCGCTGCTCCAGGGCGTCACCTTCACCGCAGTCGGCCCGATGATCTCGATCGGCCTGACCCAGACCACCGACGGCAAGCCCGGCGGTGTCAACGGCCTGCTGACCATCTACGGGTCGGTGCTGGTCGCCGGTCTGTTCACCTTTGCCATCGCGCCGTTCTTCGGCAAGCTGGTGCGCTTCTTCCCACCGGTGGTCACCGGCACCGTCATCACAATCATCGGATTGTCGTTGCTGCCTGTTGCAGCCGGCGACGCAGTGACCGGCCCCGACGGTAAGCAGGACCCGACGAACGGCAAGTACCTCATCTACGCCATCGGCACTGTGCTCTTCATCGTGTTGCTGCAGCGACTCTTCCGCGGCTTCATCGCCACCGTCGCGGTCCTGATCGGCCTGGTCGCCGGCACCCTGATCGCCTGGTCTCTCGGCGATGCGAACTTCGGCAGCGTCAGCAGTGCCTCGGTCGTCGGTGTCACGACCCCGTTCCACTTCGGCGCACCGAAATTCGCCCTGGCAGCGATCATCTCGATGATCATCGTCATGTTGATCACTGCGGTCGAGACCACCGGTGACGTCTTCGCCACTGCTGAGATCGTGGAGAAACGGGTCGGCGGCGAGGACGTTGCTCGTGCCCTGCGCGCCGACGGTCTGGCAACCTTCCTCGGTGGTCTGCTCAACTCCTTCCCTTACACCTGTTTCGCAGAGAATGTCGGACTGGTGCGCTTGACGCGCATCAAGAGCCGTTATGTCGTTGCGACCGCCGGTGTGTTCATGATCATCCTTGGCCTGATTCCCAAGGCCGCCGCCATCGTCGCGGGCATCCCCTCGCCAGTGCTCGGTGGGGCCGGCATCGCGATGTTCTCCACGGTGGCCGTCGTCGGTTTCCAGACGTTGACCAAGGTCGACTTCAACGACCAGCGCAACACCATCATCGTGGCCACCAGCGTCGGTCTGGCGATCTTCGTGACCGCGCAGCCCAACGTCGCCAAGGCGCTGCCGACCAACCTGCAGTCATTGCTGGGAAGCGGTATCACGATCGGCAGCATCTCCGCCTTCGTGCTCTACATGGTCTTTTACCACGTAGGTGGTGGCTTGCAGCCGGTCATCTCCGACCAGTCGGGCAAGACCGTCCGGTTGGACGACGTCAACGCGATGACCGAGGCGGACTTCGTCCAGTCCTTCGGCGGCCTTTTCCAGGGTCCGTCGTGGATGGCTCAGCGGGCCTTTGCCCAGCGGCCGTTCCAGGACACTGCTGATCTGCGAACTGCATTCCAGGAATCGCTGTTCGCCGCCACCGGCGACGAGCAGAGTGAACTGATCCGGGCATACCCCCGCCTGGGCCAGATGGACACCGCAGGCATGGAGTCGATGGAGGACCAGGGCACCCGCGGGTTGACCCATCTGGCCGAGGAGGATCAGAAGAAGCTGGACCAGCTCACCAACGCCTACGAGCAGCACTTCGGCTTCCCGATGGTCGTGTGTGTGCGTGATGAGGGCGGCTTCGACGACATCATCAGGCACGGTGAGGCGCGACTGCGTAACTCCTCGATCCAGGAGCACAACATCGCCCTGGTCGAGATCGCCAAGATCGCCGGTTACCGCTTCGATCACCTGGTCGCGGAGGCCAACCCGATCGCATCGGCTCGGACACGGCCGAACCTGTAACCAAGCCCGCTGGGTCGTGGGGCGCGCCGCACAAGGCGCACCC
>JALYUK010000312.1 GCA_030853805.1 Actinomycetota bacterium
TGAACAAGGCCGACGACGGAACATGCACCGGCGTCAGGACGGCCGTCACCAGGACCACGACGAATGGCGCCCCGATCAGCAACGCCTGCCACACGTCCTCGCTGAACAGGTTGAGTGAACACGCCACGAAACACAACGCAAGGACCACCCCAGCGGCCCACGGCCGTTCAACTAGTTCCCGCAGCCCCACCGCCTGATTCTGCACCACCCGCCGGCACCACCCCAGCGTCGACCACGGCGCCCATAAATCGACACACGAGATCGGTGCACGGACGGTGGATCCTTGGCCGGTCACTGATCACGTCCCGGTGAACGGTCGAAGACAGCCCAGGCCTGGCCGGTCCAGTGCAGGCGGCTTCTGAGACTGACACTGGAGCGCGAAACGGTCGTCGTCGTCGACTCAGGTCAACTCTCGCGAGCCGCCTCAGGCGTCGGTTGAGTCTGTGGCGCCCTGTGCCGCCCACAGGGTTGGACGTGGGCGGCTCTGCTGCGGGTAGGAAGAGTCGGCCATCCTCGGCGGTCTACCCAGAAGAACGCGGCACAGCATCCGAAGGCGACCCAGGGAAACCAAAGCCCGGCGCGAATCCATAGGTGCGTGTGGACCACGCCGACCTGGTCGTCGCCCATGAACCCACCGGGCTGGAAGCCTGCCCGTGCGGTTCCGTTGGACCCGACGCTGCCATCAAGAGTCAGACCGCTTCTTAACGTTTGCCCATCATCACTGAGCCAGGTGCCCACGCTGTGACAGGACCGCGAGCCGGTGGGGCAAACGAATGTGACCTCGGTAAAAGTGCCCCAGGAAATCGGCCGACCACGCTCCATGAAGTTGACGATTCCCAGCGCCAGGAACAGGAGCATGCAGACGGCGATCACACCGCGGCAGAGAACCACCCCTACGGTCCGCGCAGCACTCACCGCACGCGACCAGGTCATCGATGAAAGATGACAGCAAATTATCCGACTGCCACCTCGTTTGAAGCCGGGCGATGCCTGCCGGTGCGCGTGTCGATAACCTCCACGCCATGACTGCGACCGACCTGCTCGGCTGGACCCGGACCGTTGCCACACACCCTTCCACCGCCGCCGATCAGCGATCGATGACCGGGACAGCATCGTGGAGACCGCCCCTGTACAGGCCCGGTACTCCTGAACATGTCGCCAGCGGCAAGCTCGGCGGATGGTGGGAGATCCAGAAGGCGATGCTGTCGATCAACCGCCCTGTATTCAGTGCTCGCGGACCTTCCAGTTAATCCGTGACTGTTGCTGTGGCGCGGGCAAATGCAGCGATCGAGCGTCTTACGTCGTCTGCATCGGTAGACCAGTTGCTCACTGACACCCGGATCACGTCTTTGCCCTGCCAGCGGGAGCCGCTCATCCATGCATCGCCGTCTGCGAGAAGCGCTGCCGCCACCTCGCGGGTCACGGTGTCGTTACCGAATGCCACGCAGACCTGAGTGAAGTCGACGTCGTTGACTACCTCGACACCGTCGATCTGCCCGAGACCCTCAGCGAAAGCACGGGCGTGATTCACGAGGCGATCCACCAGGTCCGCGACTCCGAGGCGTCCCAGTGACTGCAGCGCCGCCCATACGGGCACCCCCCGCGCCCGACGGGAGGATTCGGGGACCTTGTCCCGCGGGTCGCCCACCTCGCTGTGATCGCTGGGCATGTAGTCGGCGTTTGCCCTCATTGCGGTGCGTAGCGTCGCGGGGTCAGCCACGATCGCGACCCCGCAGTCGTAGGGCACGTTCAGTGTCTTGTGTGCGTCGGTGGCCCACGAGTCGGCGCGCTCAACACCCGCCACCAGGTGGCGGTGGGTCGGGCTCGCTCCTGCCCACAGCCCGAAGGCGCCGTCGACGTGCACCCAGGCGCCCTGAGCATGTGCACGTTCGATAGCGCGGTCGAAGTCGTCGAACGCACCCGAATGCAGATCACCAGCCTGCAGGCACACGATGATCGGCGCCCCCGCGGGTATCTCGTCCAATGCAGCCTGCAGCGCATCACCTCGGATGCGACCCTGCTCGTCGCAGTCAACCTCGCGCGGGCGCCCGAGTCCGAGGTACCGCAGAGCCAGGTCAATGGTGGAGTGTCGACTGTCCCCGACCAACACGTACACAGGCGGTGCACCCGTAAGACCGCAGTCGCCGACGTCCCAACCGACCCGGTCCAACACGCTGCCTCGGGCCGCGGCAAGACAGGTGAAATTAGCCATCGTCGCGCCCGTCACGAACCCGACATCAGCCGATACCGGAAGGCCGAGCAGGTCCAGCAACCATTTGCCCGCGGCGTGCTCGATCGCCGCGATGGCGGGCGCAGAACTGCGCAGCATCGAATTTTGATCCCACGCACTGACCATCCAGTCGGCCGCCAGGGCCGCCGGCAGAGTGCCCCCGACGACCCAGCCGTAGAAGCGACCCGATGGCATCGCCATCAGCCCGGCCTCGGCCCGGTCAGCGAGGTCGTCGACAACCTGCGCCGGATCGCGCCCGTGCTCAGGAAGCGGCCCGGCAAACGACTCCGCTAAATCATTCAGACTGCCGTGGACGCCAGCGGGGCGACTGTCCTGAGAATCAAGCCACGCCTGGGTGTGATGGACCGCGCGGGCCAACGGCTGCTCGTACGACGTTCGCGACGCTGACATACCAACAAACTCCCTGCGATAGTCGTCGCCGCGAAACGTACCGCATGCCATCCCTCCCTGCCAGGAGGCTTCACTGACCTGTTGTGGTCGCGTGGTGTTGCCCCGCTGCTGACTGTTGCGCCGGGCGGACCGGTGTTACAGATGGCGTTGCACCCGTGCGGGGTTGCCGAACGCTAGAACGTCGGCGGGGATGTCACGGGTGACGACCGATCCGCTGCCGATCACACTGTTAGAACCGATGCTGACACCGGGCAGCACGATGACACCGCCACCGAGCCATACGTTGTCGCCGATCGTGATGGGTTGAGCAGCTTCGAGTTTGTCCCGTCGCGGTCCTGGCTCAAGCGGGTGGGTAGGCGTCAACAACTGCACGTTAGGACCAATCTGACAGTCGGCACCAATGGTGATCGGCGCGACGTCCAACGCGACCAGGTTGTAGTTGATGAAGGTACGCGCGCCGATGAAGAGGTGTTCCCCGTAATCCACAAACAGCGGTGGCTTGATGAACGCGTCCTCACCGAGATGGCCCACCAGCGACACCAGCAGTGGTCGGGCAGCGGTTTCGTCCTCGATAGCAGCCTGGTGATACCGCGCCGCGAGCTGAACGGCTCGTTGAGCGCGGCGCGCGTTCTCAGGATCGTCAGCGATGTAGAGATCGCCGGCGAGCATCCGCTCCCGGTTGGTGCGCAGATCATCGGCAAAATAGTCAGTCGTGGGCACCGGCTCACGATAGAACGCCACTATCCAGATATCGTCGCTGTCATCCCGCGTTGATCGATTGAGAGCATCCGCGGAACCACAGGCTATGGCGTAGGCACTCGCGCAGTAGCAGTAGGTGTTCAGCTGACAACCGACCGAAAGGAACCTGTGACCGAGCACCAAACGGCCCCAAACCACCGCGCGGATCGCCGTGTTCTGGTGACCGGAGCCAGCGGCTCCGTCGGACGCGAAGTACTCAGCGCCCTGACACAAGCCAATGTTCGGGTCCGGGCACTGAGCCGCGACCAGGACACCGTGGCCCATTGGCACCAGCAGGGCATCGACGCGGCCCTCGGATCGCTAGAGGACCTGGATGGCGCGCTGGATGGGTGCGACCGCGTCTTCCTGCTGTCCGCCGCGACCCCTGATCAGTACGGGCAGGACCGAATGGCGATCGACTCGTGCCGCGCGTCGGGCATCGATCGCGTCGTCAAACTGTCCTCGGGTGACGCCGTACCAGACTCCCCCATCTCCTGGGCGCGAGGTCACGCCTACTCCGATGAGTACTTGAAGCGCTCTGGCCTGAACTACACCCTGCTGAAACCGTCGGCCTTCTTCCCCAACTTGCTGTCGAACGCGTCCACTATCAGGCGCGGCTTCTTACCGCACACCAGCAAACAGGGCAGCACCGGGTGGATCGATGTTGCCGACATCGCCGCATCCG
>JALYUK010000353.1 GCA_030853805.1 Actinomycetota bacterium
AACTCGTTCAGATGCGGACGCAGCACCGCATACCGTCGAGCCACCGAGTCGACCAGTTCTGCCATAGCAGAACGGTAACCGATCAGAGCAGCTAAAACGATGTTATTTCATCACGAATCCTTAGCGACGACGAAGAAGAGCGGCGCGACAGTCTCGCCCGCCGTACCGGGCGCTCGAAAAGTTTCTATGTCAGAACAGCCCTCCATGAGTACCTCGCCGACCTCGAAGACGCCTTCGCCGATGATGCAGCGATCGATACCTTCGCCGCTGGCGGTAGGCGTAGTCGCCCTCTCGCCGCGCTGGAGGGCGAAACCGACAAGTGACCACCCGGTGGAGTCTGGAGACCGCCGAACAGTTCGATTGCGAGTTCAAAAAGCTCGACCGTGCCGTCCAGCGGCGGGGACTGGCATACCTGCACGAGGCCAACAATCTGGACGACCATCAGCAGCGCGGAAAGGCTCTCACCGCGAATCACGCGGGCGGCTGGCGGTACCGAGTGGGCGACTACCGCATCCTGACCCAGCTCATCGACAACACCCTGACCGCATTGACGCTTCGCGTCGGTCGTCGAAGCGACGTGTACTGAAGCCCGCCGAGCCCCGTTCCGCAGAGGGATCGGTGACCGGTTCCGATTGAGGATCGTTCAGCGCGACACTGAAAAATCTTGCGGCGGTCGTCTGTGGGCGGGGAGTCCGCTGCAGTGTCATTCGTTGGCGGGTCCCTAGCGCGACCACCTTGTTGACCGTCACCTTGGATGCCCACGAAATCGTCACAGTGCATATCGACCGTGAGACGAGTTCGGGCGGCTCGATCAAGACAACGGATCAGGCATGAACGGCACGACGCACCGGCTCCGGCAGCCAGGACCTACCGTGCTTGATCGTCAGTCGTCACTACGGACGGTAACAAGGCGCCCAGCAGCCGTCCGATGGGTGCGGGCCTCCACGCTCGGACTGGATATGGTCGCTTCGTCCCGCAACGGGATCGCTGACCGGGCGCCAACCCCAAATCGGATCGCGGGCGTCGTGGGATCATTTACCGGGTGACGACCCTCCAGAATGTGTTGCGATCCCGGCCGTATCCCGGCCGCGGATGCGTCGCCGCGAGGACTTCGCTGGGCGATTTGGTCTTCATCTATTTTCTCACCGGGCGTAGCGCAGCATCCAAGAATCGGGAGCTGTCGGAGACCACCAATGGGGACATCATCGTGCGAGATCGGAGCAATTCGCAGCACGACGCTCTCCGCCACTACTGCGCTGCCGTCCGTCGGGGAGGCTGGAGGGTCATCGGAAATGGTGACCAGGTTGAACCGATCGCAGCCAGCCTGGCGGCCGGCCGAGATATGCTCGCCACCTGGTCGGAGCACACGTTCGAGCCTGATCCGCCGATTTTCACCTCCAGGATCTGGATGGCACATCAGGATGCCGGCGCGGATTGCATCCTGGGCTTCGCCCGACGGAGTGAACGATCAGATGGTTCCGTCGATCGGGTCGCGTGGGTCACCGACTACCTCGCTCCGGGGTCGGCGGTGTTGATGACCACGTATGGGGGTTCGTCCGACCACGTGACCTCTACCCCAGGGCCAACGGCCGTGACTGTGGCCGCTGACAGTCGCTCCGGGGTGCTGGACGAGGTGTGGCAAGCGCTCCACCCCGACGTCAAGGTTGCCGCGTTCGCGGTTTCGCCGAGCGACCGGTCGACCGGCTCCCTGATCGTTTCGTCTTGACTTTCCCTGCAAGAGCACCCATCCGCTACCTAGTGTCTCGTATGCCGAGCCCTGACTGGCGTGCTCTGCCGGACGTCAGCGCCTCACTTTGAGAACTGTCCATCGAGTTCCAGGACTCTCGCGGCCGTTACGCCTGACGCCATGCACATCAGCTGCACGCTGAAGTGGTCGCTGGAGTACCCGAACTCGATCTGTATGCCATCTCGGTAGCCGTTGTGATTCTGCAAGATCCAAATCCACAGCATGCCGCCGCCGACCGCCGCTGACCACGGGGCTGACGCCGACAACTCAACGGTATGGGGCAGCGCCATTCTCGCATCAGCCACGCGAACAGTGTCGTCGTTGTCAGCAGCGCTGACCGTCAGGTATCCGTGCTCGAAACCAAACTCGTACTGCTCGAATCGAACAGGGAGTGCCGGATCTGTGACATCGGTGGTCCCGCCCAGGACGGAGACCAGATCGCCGAAGTCCTCGACGGCGCGCTTGATGAGCTCCTCCATGACGCGACCCGTATCAATCACTGGCACCGATGCAAGTCGGGAAGGCATCTGAACCGGACACCGCCAAGGCTACGAACAACCACCAACCCGTCTCAGCCGTGACGACCGAATACCGTTGCCCTGCGTACTGGATATCGACGACCAGACCGGGCGCGGCGCGTCCCCACGCCACGGCAGTATTGCCCGACAACAACGCTCCCACGTCGCCAACTCCCGAGCTGCATCCCTCGCCCCAAACCCCGCCGGCATCCAGCTCGTACATGTCGAGATCGACGTCGGCCTCGTCGCCGTTCGAATCGATCAGTGCCGCGCCCACTCCGTTGTGCGAGGCAACCGCCAGTGTCACCGCGTATCGCGGGTCCCAACCTCCGGCGCGCAGCACCAGCGTCGCATCAAGCTCGTCCACGTTCAGCATCGTGCCATGTCGAGTCACAGCGGTCCCAGAGCAACTCTCTACGAAAGAAGTGACCGACAGCATGTCCTCATCGCCGTCACCGAATCACGATCGCTGACCGGTCATCACCCATCGTTCAGAACCGCGACCTGGGATCGATGCGCTCTGGAAAAACGTAGACACCGGAGGTGGCTCTGTCAGTAACGAACAAACCACCAGCCTGTATCTTCCGTCACGACCGAATGTCCCTTACCCGCGTAGTCGATGTCGATGATCAGGCCAGGCTCGGCGCGCTCCATGCCACTGCACCCTTGGTCGACAACGACGCACCCTTGGTCGACAACGACGCCCTGCGTCGCCAACGCCCGAGCTGCCTCCGCCGCGCCAGACCCCGTCGGCATCCCGTTCGTGGATGTCGATACGATCGAGGAAGCTGCATATGCCCAGGCACCATCGGGTCGGGCTTTCAAGTAGCCGCTGTACTCAATTCAACCCTCGTGACGCCAGCTGGAGCCGCCGGATGATCTCGTTGACGCCCAGGC
Source organism: Actinomycetota bacterium (assembly GCA_030853805.1). Lineage (GTDB taxonomy): Bacteria > Actinomycetota > Actinomycetes > Actinomycetales > Dermatophilaceae > Allobranchiibius. The sequence goes on from JALYUK010000353.1 coordinate 3,163, forward strand.
ATGGCCTCACACCGCTGACGCTACGAGTAGTAGCGTTCGCTGTGCTTGCCCTGATAGCTATCGCCTGTTCCGGCTCAGTACAGCATGGGTCCGTAGCCGGGTCTGGTCCCCCGCCGGCAACGAGCAGCGCGTCCCAGTCTTCGCCTGCGACTGGTGGTTGTACGACGGGTGAGGTCCATTCGTTGGTGACCGGGTTCATTGAGGCTTTCAATACAGGGGATGAGCAGGCTCTGCAGCGACTTTTTGCGCAGGCGGGTCAGGGTTTCTTCTGGTATAGCACCGATAGTCCCGGCCAGCGCTTCAACCAGGCTGCCGATGATCGCGGCAGTCTTATGACCTACTTCGTGCAGCGCCACGCCGCTCACGAGTCGCTGCACCTCTCCTCGTTCAAGTTCAATGGAAACAGCGCCTCAATGGGAGATTTCGCGTACACCTTGACCCGGACTGCCGACCATCTACCAGCGACGCCCTACGTCGGCAAGGGGAGCGCTGTGTGCACCGCTTACCCGCGCACAATCGGTGTCTGGTCCATGGCTCGGGATCCATCGAGATCCTGACATCACAGTCCAAGCCCGGCTGACATCCTCGCCAGCACCAGTCCGCCGACCGCAGTGGGGGAAACAGACCTACTTGCGTCCGCCCTCACAGCGCGGGTGCACCAGGGTTTGGTTCAGCGGTCGGCTATCGGACCGGTGCAGTCCAAATCGCGACATA
>JALYUK010000358.1 GCA_030853805.1 Actinomycetota bacterium
AACGTGCGCCGCCGGCTACGCAACTGTGTCGAGTTGGCCTAGGGGGTTCGGTGTTCACGGTGATGTTCGTGCGGGTGCCGGGAAGGCGCCGAGTTGCACCAGTAGTCCGAGGTCGTCCCGGCAGGCCCAGTGTTCGGCAATCATCCCGTCGCTGACCCGGAACAGATGCATGAAGGTCCAGACAATCGGCGTGCCGGTTACGGGAACGCCGAGCAGCAGCGGGGACGTCGACGCCGTGTGGGTCCCGACCAGATCAAGGTGGACCGACACCAGATCTGCCGAAGCGACCACATGATGGATGACAATGTCCGGCTGACCAAGGTCATGTTCGAGAACGAGCGCAGTCTGTCGTAAACCTGCCCGTCCCTGGGGCGTCGCAGCATGCTGGATCAAGTCCTCGGCCACCAGGTCGAAGGCCGTTTCTTCACGTCGACCAACGCGAGCGAAGTACTCCTCAACAACTGCCTGTGGGTCAGCTATCTGTGATGTGAACCTGGTGTGAGACGTCATTGCGTCATCTCTTCCGTCGGTCGGCAGACGCCTCACTCGGCGCCCGACCACAATCATCGGCATCATGGAGGGGACGCTCATCAGTGACAGCCCCGATTCGCCCTGGACGATGCCGGGCTTCTTTCAGTGCCAGCGCTCACGTCCCCAGGGGCTCGCAAACCTAGTTTCGATGTATGACAACGACACCGAGACGAATCGCCGTTATGGGTGCTGGCCTGATCATCGCGGGACTGATGACCGGGTGCGGATGCCCGCTCGGCACGGTGTCCGATGCTCGGCTGCCGTCGCCTACACCGGGTGTCATGCCTTCGCCGGCCACCACACCCCTGAGCATTCGGTCGGCGACCCAGTCCACGTCCGACGGCGTTCTGCGAATATCAACGCCATCCGAGCGGACGGGACGCTACGTTCTTGAGACTACGAACGTCCCCGCGTCCGTAACCACCACGATCGCCGTCCCGTGAGCATGCAGGTCCACGTCGGCGGTGGAGTCGGGCCACCTCTGAACCCTGGTGTGGGAAGGGCTGGCGGTATGCGTCGACCGGGCAGGACCCGCACGACCCGCTGGTTCTTCGCCATCCTGGCCGTCGTCGGCGTCGTTCTTGTTGTGGTCGGGGCGACGCTGGCGGCAAGGAACTGGATGCACGGTGCTGCCTGGACCGGCTACGACGCGGCCCTGGTGACCGTGCGCCTGATCGGTGCAGTCCTCGGACTCGGGGTCGGCTTGTGGTGGTGGTGGCGCGCTCCAGCGAATCCCACCGGTCGGCTGCTGTACGTGGCCGCGGCAGCGGACGTCCTCCTGGTCGTGGGCTACTGCTGGCCAGGGTCACGGTGGGCCGATGAACTCACCTGGGTCTCCTGGCTGACCGAACCACTCATCGTGATCATTGTGCTGAGCTGGCCGTCCGGGCACCCGAGCCGACGTCTTGTGCGCACCGTGACGTGGTGGACCGTTGCCGGCGCTGCGCTCGTTCTCGTGGGGGACGTCTTCAGCCGACGACCGAATGCGCCCACAGACTGGCCGGACCCGTTCGAGGCACTTTTTACCGTCCCGACCGTGTTCCGCATCGTCGATCCGATCCAGGCACTGGCAACCCAGGCTCTTCCAGCCGCCGTGGTCCTGGTGGTCCTCGTGCGGCGGCGTCGAGCAGTACCTCCCGCCGTCCGGCCCCTACTCACGCCGATCACGACGGCCGGCGTCGTGGTCTGCGGATCGCTGCTCATCCTGCATCTCGGTTTTCAGGTCTTCGGCTACCTGCTCGGCTACGGCGCCACACTGACGATCTGGCGGTTCCTCATCTTCCTCGGTTACTACTTCATGGTCGGATTCGTCGCACTCGGTGTGTTGGTCGGCGCGCGTCGTCGTCGCCGAGCTGTCTCGATGGGGCGGCGCCACCGCGAGGTCGACCTGCAGTCGGCCAAGGCTGTCATCACGCCTTCGGCAGCTGCGGCTGCCACTACTGGCGATCCGACGACGCTGGTCCGCTACCGGCGTCTGGACGGTTCCTGGATCGACGCAGCGGGCACGACGTTGCCCGAAGCCACCACCGGCCGTCGACTCATCCCCGTCCTGGACGAGGTGGGTGCGACGACCGCCGCGCTGGAGGTCGCCGAGTCAACGCCGCTGTCGCCCCTGCTCACCGACCTGGCGATCAGCATCATCGCTGCGCAGTCGGCCAACGAGCGAGCCACTGCAGTCGCGGACGCGCGGCGGGCCGAGGTGCGAATGCGTTCACGAGAGCTGGTCGCGGCAACGGACAGTGGCCGACGCCGACTGGAGCGCGACCTGCATGACGGGGCTCAGCAGCTGCTCGTCGGGCTCGCACTGATGGCTGGGCTGTCGGCAAGACGTGGTGAGCTCGATACGCAGGGCCTCATCGACCACATCGGTGAAGTCCGCCGCGAGATCCTGGCACTCGTGGATCAGGCCACCCCAGCGGCCTTGGCGGAGGGCCTCGCCGGTGCACTGCACGCCCTGGCCACGGTCTGTCCTATCCCCGTCTTCGTCGACGCCGAGGGTGACCTGACGGCGGATGACCCGCTGGCACTGACGCTCTACCTCGCCGCCGGTGAGGCGATCACGAACGCGGTCAAGCACTCCGGCGCGCGGCTGATCTGCGTGCGCCTCGGCGTCGTCGCGGTGGGGATAGACATTCGTGTCAGCGATGACGGCATCGGTTCGCTCGCCGAGGTGCCCCCCAGCATTGCCAGCCGGTTGGTGGACGTCGGCGGCTCTGCCAGTGTGGCGAGCCCACCTCTTGGCGGCACGGTGCTGCACATGTATGTGCATCGACCGACGGTCTCAGCGGCGGCCCTGACATGACTCGTCGACGTCTCGCGATGACAGCACTGTGGGTGGCTGCAGTTCTCACGATCAGCGCAGGCTGGTTCGAGGTCGTCACGCGCGTCGGTATCGACCGGGTCAACTCTGGGCAGGCCGTTTTCCTGACACTGTGTGCCCTCGCCGCCCCGGCGCTCGCGACAGTCATGACATCCCGGCATCCTGATGACCCCACAGGCGTGTTGCTCGGACTCACCATCCTCACGACCATGCTCGCCGCCTGCCGCACGACGGACCTGGGGTCCGTAGCGCCGATCGCCGGCCTGACCGCCCTTGTCGCGGCGCCGCTGCCCGCGGTCGTCGTGTCCCGTTACCCGGCACTTACCTTTCCCCAGCACACAGTGCGCCTGGTGTCGCGCTGCTTCTGGGTATCGGCTGCCGTCGGACTGGTGCTAGGGGTTCTGCTTCTGCTGGGCGGGTCGGTCCCGACAGCTCAGTGGTTCACGACGCTGCCCGGCCCCGTCGGGATCCCGGCGACGGTCCTGCTTGTCGTTCGAGCAGGGCTTGTGTGCACCGGGCCGATAGCACTTGCCGCGGCCTGCGTCATCGGCCGGATGCCACGCGCCGCGCGGGTCGCGGCGCGCCCCATCAGGTGGCCTGTCACCTGTTGGGCGCTCTCGCTCACCGCGGGCGAGGTCTGGGGGGCCCTGCGCGGCGTGAAGACACCGACACGTGACATGTTCGTCGGCCCGGACGCAACGCTCTTCGTGATCCTGCCGGCGGCCCTGGTCGGAGCGCTGGCCGCCGGTATCGGCTGGATCGATCTGACCGCGCGCATACCGACCTCTCGATCGGGTAACCCCGCCCCGCGCACTTCGGTTGTCAATGTCGAGCAGTACCTCGCGCGGGCGCTCGCCGACCCGTCGATTCGCGTCCGCTACCCGGTCGACGGCGGGCAGAGCTGGGTGACGGCTGCAGGCGTCACGGTCTTGCCCGAGACCGAAACCGCCGACCGGGCGACCACAGTTATTGTCCGTGGATCCCACGTCATCGGCCTCATCGATCAGGATGCAGCCGTCACTGCCCACCCCGACGCCGTCGAGCTGGTGGCGACCGGCGCGGGCCTCATCATGGAGACCGAGCGTCTACGGGCATCCGCCGCAAGTGATCTCGAACAGGCCCGGCTACTGGCGCAGCGGCTGCTGGTCGCCTCGGACGAGCCCCGATCGGAGTTGCGCACGGCGCTTGTGAACGGCCCGTTGGCCGAGCTCGACTCGATCGCGCGCCTACTGCAGAGTGGGACCCCTGTTGCGGACGTGGTGGTCAGGCTTACCGCAGTGGCCACCGACGTAAGAGCTATCTCGCACGGGGTCTTTCCCGCGTCCCTGGCGACCGGCGGACTGCGCGCCTCGTTGGGCGGCCACCTGGTGCCCGATCGTCGGTACGCTCCCGTCATCGAGATGACCACCTATCTGGCCGCACACGCTGACCTGGCCGCGACCATCGAGGAGTCGGTGGGCGAGGAAGGGCCGCGTCTGGTTGTCCGCACCGGCTCGGCACCGGCTGTCGACGTTCGTGACCGCGTCACGGCCCTCGGCGGCACGATCTCCGGTCAGGACGGTCGTTGGGTCGTCGGCCTCCCCACCGGCGAAGGGCCGGGCGGCCTATGACGACCACGACCCTGTTGGCCTGGCCGCTCGAAGCTCCCGGGCCGACCCCCGTGGTGCGCGCGCACGCGGAGGAGCGTGGCGGTCGGTTTGCGTACCGGGGCGGGCTGGCCCTGTTCTCAGGAACGGCGGACGCCGTGGCGACCGCTATCGACTGGCAGCAGTCCGAGCAGGACCAACCGGAGACGTCCCTCGCGCTGCACGTCGCCGAGGTGACCTACCGGGCCGACGCAGCAGAACCTGCTGCCGTCGGGCTGGTTCGCGGACTCGCCGAGCGCGGACACCCGGGGGACATCCTCGCCACCGAGATCGTCCGGATGCTCCTTCCCGCGCCTACCCCTGCGCACTGGTCGAACGAGCTGGCCACATCCATCGGGGTGCCGCCGCAACTGGTCCATCCCATTCTGTGGCCTCGCAACGCCGATGCGCTGCCTGTCACGGTCGTCGTCGCGGAGGACGTCGCGCTCATCCGTGCGGGACTCGTCAGTCTGTTGCGGGACGACGGCTTCGATGTCGTCGCGGAGGCCGCAGATTTCGACTCGGTAGTGGCCACCGTGCGTGCCACGCGACCGCGGCTGCTCATCACCGATGTGCGGATGCCACCCGAGCAGGGCGACGAAGGGCTGCGTGCCGCGTCGTTGCTACGGGCCGAGCAGCCAGGGCTCGCCGTGCTCGTGCTCAGTCAGGCGGTGCAGGCCGGGGCTGCAGCCGACCTGCTGACCGAGCAGACCTCGGGCCTGGGCTATCTCCTCAAGGAGCGGGTAACGGCACTGGATGAGTTCCTCGACGCAGCCCGCGCAGTGGCCGCTGGCCGGACGGTCATCGATCCGCTCATCACCGACGAGCTGCTGGCCCGCCGGCGCAACCACGATCAACTCACTGCACTGGCCGACCGGGAGCGGGCCGTCCTGGAGCTGATGGCGCAGGGACTGTCCAACAGCGCGATCGCCGACCGTCTCACCCTGTCGGGACGCACGGTGGAGTCCCATGTGCGCTCCATCATGACCAAACTGGACCTCTGGGAGGATCCGTCGGGCAACCGTCGTGTTCAGGCAGTCATCCGGTGGCTGAACCAGTCGTGAGCAGCGTCTCGACTTCACCTTCCACGTTTGCGTCGCTGGCGACGCAAACGTGGGGTGATCCAGGTACGGGCCTCGGTGGGCCAGGTGAGGGTTGAGGTGTCGGGGATGGGATCGGGTCCTGAGCCATCGACAGGTGTCTCGAAGGAGAGGATGCTCGACGGTGCCCCTTCGCACTGAACTGATCACCGGAGCGGGTCATCCACGGCGCCCCGCAGTCGGGATGCAGGCGAGGTGAGGGCTGGACCGCATGAGCGATATGGGAACGGACCCTGAGCAGCCGGTCGCCGGTGCCGACACCTTCCAGGTCACCGGCCAGAAGTACGACGACTTCATGGGGCGCTACTCCAAGCCGCTGGCGAGCGGCTTCGTGGATGCCGCCGGTGTACGCCCGGGAATGACCGCTCTGGACCTCGGATGTGGCCCCGGCGCGTTGACGACCGTCCTCGTCGAACGACTCGGCGCGGCGTCCGTCAGTGCCTGCGATCCATCCCGCCCGTTCGTGACGGAATGCGCCGCTCGGCACCCCGGCACCACCGTGCGGGTGGGCCGCGCTGAGGCCATCCCGTTCGAAGACGACGCTTTCGACTGCCTTCTCGCGCAACTGGTCCTGCATTTTGTCGGCGACACCGCAGCTGCGGCGGGGGAGATGCTCCGGGTGTTGCGGCCCGGCGGCACCGCGGGTGCCTGCGTATGGGGGAGCATGCAGCTGCTCGACCACTTCTGGACGGCAGCGATCAGCGTGGATCCCACCGCAGCAGCGAACGCAGTGCGAGAGTTGAAGCTCAGCCAGGAGGGCGACCTGGGGGCGCTGTTCGCGGCCGCCGGATTTACCGACGTGACCGAGACGACGGTGGATGTCAGCTCTACCTACGTCGGCTTCGACCAGCTGTGGTCCGGATTCCTGGCGGGTATCGGCCCTGCGGGCGCTTACTGCCTGAGCCTCGACCCGGACACCCGGACCGACCTGCGATCGGCGACGTTCCACGAGATGGGATCGCCCAGCGGCCCCATCACGTTGGATGCCGTAGCGCGATGCGGGTCCGGACGTACTCCGCGCTGAGGCCGGACCTCGTCGATACTGCGCGGTCGGATCAGGCCGGCATACCGTCAGGGCATGAGATGCCGCGAAGTGCAGTTGACGTCGGTGCCGGACGACGGTGTCACGGCGGCGAACTTCGGTGTTTTCGAAGCCGACACCGGCGCACCTACCGACGGGCAGGTACTTGTCGGGCTTCGCAGGCTCGGGCTGAACGCGGGTCTCGCGCACCGCCTCGGAGGCGAGGGCACCGCATACGGTCCGGGGGTCGGTGTCGGTGACGTCCCCGCGAGCGATGCTGTGGTCGAGGTGCTGGAATCGAACGACCCCCAGTTCGCGCGGGGTGATCTTGGCGTTGTTCAGCTGCCCTGGAGAACCACCGCCGTTGTCGATGCCGAATCACTGCGCGCTATCGGTGGCGGCGTCTCGGACGACGATCTCAATGCGCGCATGACGGTGCTGGGTCACGTCGGGTTCACTGCCTGGACCGGCATGATCCAGATAGGGCAGGTGCGCCCGGGCGACACCGTGTACATTTCCGGTGCGGCAGGCGGCGTCGGGAGCTGTGCCGTGCAGTTCGCGAAGGCCGTCGGAGCGAGTGTCATCGGCGTCGCGGGCTCCGCGGAGAAGGCCAGGTTGCTCACCGACGATCTCGGCGCAGATCACGCGGTCAACCGACATGATGGCGACGCCGTCGACCTGTTGCGCAAGGCAGCACCCGACGGCATCGATCTCTACTACGACAATGTCGGCGGGGAGCAGCTCGACGCCGCGTTGGAGGTGCTCAACTTCAGGGGTCGGGTGGTCATGTGCGGCGCTGTCGCAGGCGCCCCCGCTCCTGAGAACCTGCGGAAGATGATCTACCAGGAGCTCACCATCCGCGGATTTACGGTGACCGCACACGAGGATTTGCGCGATCGGTTCGAGTCGCAGGTCGGTGGGTGGCTACGGGATGGGAAGGTACGCAGTCTGCACACGGTGTTCGACGGGATCGACAGGGTCCCTGAGGCGTTCGAATCGTTGCTGGCCGGTGGCAGTTGCGGCCGGGTGATCGTCTCGGTGCCGTCACAGCTCTAGTGCACTGAACGCGAAGTAGGGCAGGCCAGCGCGGCACCGGCGCGGTCAGCCGGCCAGGCGCGCGAAAAGGACCGTGTTGTCGCGGTACCGACCGGTTGCCGGGTCAATGGATCCGCCGCAGGTGATGACGCGTAACTCCGGACCGGTCGTGTTTCCGTAGACGACGGCGGCGGGGAAGTCGTCCTTCGGGTACCGCGCGACGTCGTAGACGTCGAAGGTCAGTTTTGTCCCGTTCGCCTGGCCGATCTGCACGGAGTCGCCCTTTTTGACGTCAGCCAGGCGGAAGAAAACCCCACGCACCCCGCCCGCACCGTCGACGTGTCCCTCGATCACGGCAGGCCCGACCTGGCCGGGTCTGGGCGATCCCGTGAACCATGCGGCCTGCTTGACCTGGGCGTTGGTCGGCACCGCGATCTTCCCGTCAGCATCCAGGCCGAGCTGCAGCAGTCGCGAGGACGCGCCGATCGAAGAAATGTTTACCGTGGCCGGCACGCTGACCGAGGCCGCTGAGTTCGTCGATGACGAACTGCGGGGCGTAGTCGACGAGGGTTTAGTCGACGAGGACGTAGTCGACGAGGACGATGTCGAAGAAGGCGAGCTGGACTGTTGGGAAAGGGCGACCTGGGGCGAACTCAGGGGCACCTGCGGGGCATGTGTCTGGTCGCTGACAGCAAATACCACGAGGCCCACGCCCACCGCCATCAGCACGACCAGCAGGGCTGCGCCGGTTTGTCGCGAAAAGGGTGCGCGGCGACGCGCGTGGTGTTTGCCGGTCATCAGCGCCGAGCTGCCGGCGTGCGGCGTTTCAGCGCGATCAGGCCGACCCCGCCCACTGCGATCGCAGCCGCTCCGGCACCCAGGGCGCCTGTGTGCTGCATGCCCATGGTCGACCCGTCACCGGTCTGTGGTCCGCGGTTGGGAATGCCGCTGAGTTGACTCGCCGCGAGGCGGCCGCAGGTTGCCGGGTCAGTGGCTTCCTCGGGCAGGGCGGCGTTCAACTCGGACTTCGAGGCTCCGTCATATTTCCCGCTCTTGTTGTAGTCGACACCGTGCTGCACGACGACTGCCTTGCCCGCGCGGATCTCACCGGCGATCGTCGCTGATATCGGGATACTGCGGGTGTAGGTCGTGTTTCCCACGGGGAAACGATCGACGGCCAACGCGCTCTTGGGGGAGGTGTCGCCGCTGGTCGTCAGCGATACGGCAATCGATCCGTAGCTCGTAGCGCCGTCTTTGACGCGTAGGTGACCGTTGATGCCGGTGCCCCGTTGGGTGGCCGCCGGGCAGCTGTTCGTCCCACCGATGTGCAGGTGTGCCGCGTGGGGCAACTCGGCGCTCAGACCACTGGATGTGACAGTGATCCACAGCGTGTCACCGACCAGTTTGCCGACGACTTTGCTGTGCGCTCCGCTACCGTTCAGTGCTGTCAGGTTGGCGGAGAAGGTGTCGTTCGTCGCGGCGTGAGCCGGTGCGACACCGGTCAGCGGCAGGGCGACCAGCGTGAGCGCGGCAACCGGTAGAGCGCGCTTGAGGATCTGCTGCATGTCGTCCTGCTCTCATCCGTTACTACAAACTGTGCCACGTCCTTCTGGAGATTCGGAGCCGTCGGCACTTTGGATGGATAGCCGATCCTGCCTGATGGGCCAGCTGCGCAGCTCAGATGGTGCCGGTGGCCCACTGCAGTCCGAGGCTGGACAGTGCGACACACAACCACAGCGCACCACCGAGCAGCAGGGGCCGCACACCCGCGGCACGCATCTGTCCCAGGCGCATTGACAGTCCGATACCCGCGAGCGCCATCGTGATCATGAAGGTGCCGAGGTGGTTCAGCGGGCTGTGCCAGCCCGCCGGTATAACGCCGAGCGAATCCAGCACCGCTGCGAGCAGGAAACCGATCAGAAATGGCGGCACCACCCGCTGCCAGGGAATGGATGTGGTGGTCTCGCCTCCTGCGCGCGCCTGCCGTCGCGAATACAGCAGCGACAGGGTCATCACGATGGGGATGATCATCAGTGATCGGGTCAGTTTCACGACCAGGGCGTAGGGCCCGGCTCCGTCCCCGAAGCTGTAGGCCGCTGCGACGACAGACGATATGTCGTTGACGGCGGTGCCGCTCCACAGTCCGAAGGAATGCCCGCTCATCCCGATGAGGTGCCCGATGGGGGGAAAGAGCAGAACTGCAGCGATGTTGAAGGTGAATATGGTGCCGATCGCGTAGGCGACGTCGGCCTGTTTGGGTTTGATCACCGCGGTAGCTGCAGCGATTGCGGATGCGCCGCAGATGGCTGTACCCACCCCGATCAGCGTGCGAACGTCGGAGTCGAGGCCGAGCGCACGTCCGATCACGTAGGCCCCGATCAGCGAGACGGCCACGGTGCCGAGCATGACGGGCAGTGATGAGCCGCCGACGTTCAGGACCTGGCGGATGGACAGTCCGGTGCCAAGGACGACCACCGACGCCTGCAGGACGGGTTTCGAGGCGAATGTGTACCCGGAGGAGAAGCTGTCCCCGCGCAAGGCGGTTACCGCCGTTCCGGCGACCAGGCCGATCAGGATGCCGAACAGCGGCCCGCCCACGATGGGGAAGAACTTCCCGAGCGTGGTCGCTACTCCTGCGACGACGAGGGTCACGAGCAGCCCCGGGATGGTTCGACGAGCACGGACGCCGCGAGTTGAGGACCTGGGTTCCGTCGTTGTCGACTCGTGCGTTGGGTGGGTGCTCGTGCCCCGGGGTGACCTCACACTGACCAGCCTGATCGCGATGGCCCTACGGCGGTAGACCACGATCTACCATCGGGGGTATGTCCGACGGATATTGCTGGGGTTGTCCACCCTGTGACGAAAGCCCACATTGTGGCTGAGTGGCCCGCCCTGGCAGCAACGGAGCTGCTGGTCGCGGTTGCCGACCACGGGTCGCTGGCAGCCGGTGCCCGCGCGGTCGGGATGGCGCAACCCAACGCCAGCCGCTCCATCGCCCGCCTGGAGCGGCATCTGAAATTGTTGTTGCTGCAGCGCTCGACCGCTGGCTCCACGCTCACGCCGGCCGGGCTCCTGGTCGTGGAGTGGTCGCGCGCCCTGCTGTTCGCGGCGCGGGACCTCACCGACGGCGCGGCCGCGCTCGCTGCCGATGGAACGGGCGCGATGACGGTCTCGGCCAGTCAGACCGTCGCGGAACACCTGTTGCCGCGCTGGCTGTCCGATCTGCGGTGGACACACCCGGACGTGCGGATCACCGTGCGGGTGCACAACACCCACGCTGTGCTGGCCGACGTACTGCACGGCAGGTGTGCAGTGGGTTTCATCGAAGGCCCCGGGACGCCCGCGGGGGTGCATTCCCTGGTCGTCGCTCGGGATGAACTGGTGCTTGTCGTGTCGCCTGCACATGTGTGGGCGAGTAGCGCCGTTCCGATCACCGCTGAGGAGCTGCGCGAAACGGCATTGGTGACCAGGGAGTACGGCTCCGGCACCCGGGTTGCGCTCGACACCGCGCTCGGCGGGCCTGTGCGGTCGGTGCTGGAGCTGTCGGGGAACGCGGCCGTCCGGGTCAGCGTGATGTCCGGGACAGCTCCTGCGGTACTCAGCAGACTCGCGGTCGCGGATGCGCTGACGGCTGGCACCCTGTGCGAGGTGCCGATCGAGGGCCTGGACCTGCGCAGGCCGCTGCACGCCGTCTGGACCGGACCGCGACGCCTGGGCGGTGTGAGCGCGGATCTGGTGGGTATCGCCCGAGCGTCCGGCAGAGCCCGTGGTGACGGTCTGGACGAGGTGGCCCGATAGCCGGCTGAACGCGCGGGCCTGACCGCGTCGATAACGCGCACACGTGGGGAGGGACGTGGAGTAGTCCCTCCCCACATCGTCGCCCCGCTCTCAGCAGCCGGGCGACGATCCGTCACTTGACGGTGCGGATGAGCTTCTTGTTGATGAATTCCTCGATGCCGTAGCGGCCGAGCTCACGACCGAAACCGGATCGCTTCACGCCGCCGAAGGGTAGTTCGACGGAGTCGGCATTGACGCCGTTCACGAACACCATGCCGACGTCCAGACGGTCTGCGACTCGTTGGGCCTGATCGGCATCGGTGGTGAACACGTAGGAGCCCAGACCGAACGGCGTGTCGTTGGCCAACTCGATGGCCGCGTCCTCCGAATCCACCTTGAACACCATCGCGACCGGCCCGAAGAGCTCCTCGTGGAATGTGGCGCTGTCATGGCTTACCCCGGTCAGGACGCTCGGCGGGTAGAACGCGCCGTGGCGCTCGCCGGCGCTCTGCAGGTGGGCACCACCCTGCACCGCGCGCTCGACCTGCTTCACCAGGTTGTCGGTTGCCTGGACCGACGACATCGGCGCATCGTTCGGGGTAGCGAGCACCTTTGCGGTGAACGCGGAGATGAACTCGTCGTACACGCCGTCGGCGATGATCAGCCTCTTGCCGCCATTGCAGGCCTGGCCGGTGTTGTAGTAGCGCGCATCGAATGCAGCCTGCACGGCGGCGTCCATGTCATCTGTGCTCAGCAGGATGAACGGGTCGGAGCCACCGAGCTCGAGGACGACCTTCTTCAGGTTGCGACCGGCAATCTCCGCCACGGCTGAGCCGGCCCGCTCGGAGCCGGTGAGCGAGACGCCCTGGATGCGGGGGTCGGCGATGATGTCGGCGCACTGGTCGTTGGTTGCGTAGAGGTTCACGTACGCACCTTCGGGAAATCCGGCGTCGACGAAGATCTTCGCGATCGCGGCAGCCGATTCCGGGCACTGCGGGGCGTGCTTGAGGATGATGGTGTTGCCGGCGACCAGGTTGGGCCCGGCGAAGCGCGACACCTGGTAGTAGGGGAAGTTCCACGGCATGATGCCGAGCAGGGGGCCGACCGAGGTACGGCGGATCAATGCGCTACCAGCGCCTGCTTCCTGCTCGATGGGCTCGTCAGCCA
>JALYUK010000369.1 GCA_030853805.1 Actinomycetota bacterium
CGCCGATAACGGCAGGGCCGATCGAGCCCACGTAATGCTCGAACCCTTTCGTGCACTCTTTGGGGTGGGCCGCTCGGCCAGCGGTATCAGCGGGTGCATCTGCCGGAGCGGTCACATGCAGTGCCAGCAGAAACGCAGCGAGAGCTTCAGCCGCGTGCGTGCCGCGGGTAATGACCCCCTTGTCCAGGGGTAGGCCCGGTACCCAGGTCATCACTGTCCACATTTTCGGGAATCGCTGCGATGGTGCACCATCGCGGACTGGGACGGGAATGGGCAGTGGCAGTCGTGGAGCCAGCAGCGGTAGCCATCGCCGCTCTGCGAGGTGTTGGTTTGGACCGGTGTTCATCCGCTGGATACGCACGGCGAGGTCCTCTCCCAGCCGCCACATCTGGTTTCCCCACCCGCCCTCAACCTCACAAAGACGCAAATCGGCCAAGTCGGGATGCTGTTCCCGCAGCAGATCGCGGATCAGACCTGCGCTGACTTCCGTCATAGAAGGAAACCTAGCTTGGGGTTGACCCCGTTCCGGTCGCCGATCCGCTTATGGTGATGGAGGGCGAGTTCGCTTCGGTGGCCTGGGATCCGCTATGACGAACGATCGGGCAGTGCCGCCGCGGGGGGATGAGCGAGGCGGTGCAGCCACCGTTGGGTACGGGTCTTGGCGAGGTGAGTGTTGCCCAGGTCTCGGTCGCTGCCCCACGCGGTCGAGTCGCGGCGAGCATCAGTGAGCAGGATGCTCGCCCGGTCTTGGTCCTCGTTCAAGAACGTGGTGTCAACCCTCCAAGTGCCGTCCTCATTAGGGCGTTAGCCGAGCAGGTCGAGCTCGGGCAGGTCCACTTTGGTGCGCACTGAGAGGTAGCCCGCTTCCCCGGCGCAGTGGCCGGCCAGGCGGGCCAGGTCGAGGGCGACCGTGAGGTACCGCGTCCTGGCTCAGCTGCACCATTTGCAGGACCGCAGGTTCACCGGGGTGGCCAGTGATGACCGCCTGGCCCACGTACGGCCCACCGTGCCGGTTGTCCTCGTAAGCAACAACCCACGCCACCAGTGACCCGGCCTTGGCGCTAGCCAACGCGACCGCCGGGTCTATCCCATCTGCACGTGTCACAGACGCCAATGTTCTGAGCTGATCGCTATCTGGATATATGACCTGTTCGGCGAATCGGTGGTCAGCGGGCCAGTCCGGCCCGGTCAGCTCGATGTAATCTCCCGCAAGCCGCCGCCGGGCCCGGGACACCAGACCAGTTCCCAACTCCTCCATGAGGAGTATTTCGATCTCGGAAAGGTGTTCCTCGATGCTCTCGTTGGCCCCGCTGTAGATGGTGGCTGCTTCATCCAGCGAGATCGGGACGCCGTAGGTGTTCGGGTCGCGAGCCCATCGCAGCAGCACCACAGCGTCGCTACCGGTAGCGCGTACCTCCAACACGATGCCGGAATCCCCTACCGGGCTCCCCGATGGCATCGCCTGCTGGAGGCCTGCCACCAGCTGCGAAGTAGATGGACGGGGGCTCATGTCCCGCAGCGTGTCAGTAACAGCGATTCGGTGTCGAACTGTTTTCAGCAAACCACCGCTCACACGCACTGCTGCCCGCGGACCACGGCGCCATCGCCGTTGGAGGGTCCCGTCCCGGTCACCGATCGGCGGGCTCAGTCGGTCGTTGCAACACTCCTTTTGTTAGTGAGGTGTTGTGATGTGGTCGAAGAAGGAATTGATCGATAAGCAGGCCCGGTTCTGGGTGTTGATGGCTGCGGGATCGACACTGCAAGCTGCGTGTGATGCTGTCGGTGTGGATAGGCGATCTGGCCGGCACTGGCGGCAAGCGACTGGTGGGCAGGTTCCCCGTAAGAAACCTGATCCGTCGGGCAGGTATTTGAGCGTGGAGGAACGGCTACGGATTGCTGACCTCGTGGTGGCGGGGGTGGGTGTGCGGTCCATTGCTAGGCAGATCGGACGATCGGCCTCGACCGTCAGTCGCGAGCTGTGTCGTAATGGTCCACCGTCCTCCTCACGCTCGCGAGGCAGGTACGCGCCGTATGCGGCGCAGAAGCGAGCGGAGCTACGAGCCCGTCGACCCAAGAGCAGTAAGTTTGAGTACGCGGAGTTGGCCGATGTGGTCCAGGCCAAGTTGTGTGTGAAGTGGAGCCCGCGGCAGATCAGTGACCACCTGGCCAGGACGTTCACCGATCGGGCGGAGATGCGGGTGAGTCCAGAGACGATCTACCAGGCGTTGTACGTCCAAGGTCGTGGTCACTTGCGTGCTGACCTGCATCAACACTTGCGTACTGGGCGTGCGGTACGTCGTCCGAGGCGCTCCACTACCAAGGGTCCTTCGGGAAAAATTCCGGGCATGATCATGATCAGTGAACGGCCTGCGGAGGTCGCTGATCGGGCGGTGCCAGGGCACTGGGAAGGAGACCTCATATTGGGGTCCAATTGTCGCTCGGCGATCGGCACGTTGGTCGAGCGGCAGACCCGGTTCGTGATGCTGGTCCACCTACCCGATGGGCATGGCGCAGTCGCGGTCCGCGACGGGCTACTGGCCACTATCAGGACCCTGCCGACCCGGTTGGCGAAGACGTTGACGTGGGACCAAGGCAGCGAACTGGCCCAGCACCGACAGATCACTATGGCCACGAACATGGCCATCTATTTTTGCGATCCGCATTCGCCGTGGCAGCGCGGCTCGAACGAGAACACCAACGGCCTGTTACGTCAGTATTTTCCGAAGGGAACCGACCTGAACGTGCATAGCCCCGACCGGTTGGTCCAGGTCGCTGCCGAACTGAATGACCGCCCCCGCGAAACCCTGCACGGCAACACCCCAGCTCAAGCGATGCAGAAGCTACTCTTTCCTCCAGAATTACCCCCTGTTGCAACAACCGCCTGAATTCGCCGATCGATGACCGGGACGAGATCGCCGGTGAGCCGGTGAGCCAGCCAGCGTAGTGAGGATCACGATGCTTGGAACGAATGTCGGCTGCTGCAGACGAGACGAAGCACGACTC
>JALYUK010000391.1 GCA_030853805.1 Actinomycetota bacterium
CTGCTTGCTGGGGTGTATCTGTGGCGATACGGGTTGCTGGCCACTGAGCGCGAAGGTCACCATGCCGCGCGGTCAGGTCATGTGGTCGAAGTTCCGCACCGGCCATCGATCATGGGATCTTCGTGCACTGGGGCCGTTCATTTTCCATCGCGACCAATACAAGGCCGCCCTCGCCGCCGAACGATGAGCGGTCCACGAATACTTTGGCTGCTCGGACGAAAGCAGCACTACTAGCTGGTTCCGGTCGTCGATCCTCGACCGGACACATCAGCCGGCTGTCTGATCAGCTGCGTACGGTCGTCCAATGGTCTCTGAGGATGCCCCGGTTGGGATGTTGCACCACGTCGAACTGTAGCTTCCTGACCTCGCGTCAGCACGACGGCGATGGCAGTGGTTGCTCTGCTTATTCGGGTATGAGCAGTTCCAGGATTGGGAGAACGGCGTCAGCTACCAGCTGGGCGCCACGTACGTCGTGCTGGAGCAGTCCCCGGCACTGCTTGAAGGTGGCCATCAGCGCTGCCGGGCTGGGCTGAATCATCTGGCGTTCCACGCGGGGACACGAGCCAATATCGACGCCATGGTGGATCACGCTGGCGAGCATGGCTGGCACCTGATGTTCCCTGACCAACACCCATTCGCCGGTGGCCCCGATACCTATGCCGCCTACCTTGAGGACGACGATGGCTACGAAGTGGAACTCGTCGCAACCTGAAGGTAGGCGAGCCCGCCCGCGACCACCCGGTGAACGATCCACCATCGGTCGCCGATCCGGCTATCGCGCGTCAGCGACCGTTCGCCTCGCCACCCACCGATCGAAGCCTCGAAGTACGAACGGATGGGATAGGCGCTGCGCAAGAACCAAACCGGTTGCGATCGCCAGCGCCGGTGAGGCAGCTCCCACCATCGGCACCGATCGGTAGTCGCCCTGGCGCACTACCGCACGAACAGAACAACCAACAATATGATCGAGGTCCCCTGCACAGCGATGGACAAGCAGGCGCTCACCCCGAGAATGCCAAGCAGTTGACCTCTTGTCTCTGCGGGCAGCTCCTCCACCTTCATCCTGAAGGAGGAGCCCCACGCCGTTGGGCGATGCCGCTGCTCCGCCTGCCTCTCCACTTTGATCCAGAAGGACGAGCCCCACGTCGTTGGGCGATGCCGCTGCTCTGCCTGGTTCACTTTCCGATTGTCACCCATTGCGACGTGGGCTTGCACTACATCAGGCGGAACATTGGCAGGGCCGGAGCGTTGACCGGTCAGCGATCGTTCACCGGGCAGGGATCGGCGTGCGGGATCGTCGGATCGTGTCGGGGCTTCACCCGGTGGCGATTACCCGAAAAATCTCGGCCAGGCGCCCGGGGCTCATCTCGGCGTTTTCAGCGATGTTGGTGCCCCATGAGCGCAGCCTGTCCTCCAGGCCGTCGCCGAGGTGTGCGGTCTGGCTGGCATGGGCGCGTAGGGCGCCGAGTTTGGCGTCGAAGGTGTCGGTGATGTCGACTGCGTGCTCGGCCCGTTCGTCGGCCATCAGCCATGCCTCCTTCACCGTCCACGGCTCCAGGCCCTCCTGCGCGAGCAGTTCGGGGAAGGCGAAAGGGTTGCGCGCTGCGGGGTAGAGCGCCCGGATGGTGGCTTCTCCGGCGGCGAGGTGGTCGGGGTGTGAGGCGCCGATGCGGCCCCACCAGCGTTCCGGGCTCTGGGTGAGCACCCGTTGCGGGCGCACTTGGCGCATTACCCGGACGATGTCGCGTTGCAGTTCGCGGGTGGGGTCCAAGGATCCGTCGTGGTAACCGGTGAGGAAGCGGACGTCTGACACTCCCACTGCGGCGGCTGCTGCGCGTTGTTCGGCCTCGCGGATGGCGGGTATCTGCTCGCGGGGGGTGTCATCGAGGCCGCCTTGGTCGCCGTAGGTGCAGATCAGGTAGGTCACTGTGATCCCTACCCGTGTCCAGGTGGCGGTGGTGCCGGCAGCGTCGACGTCGGCGTCGTCGGGGTGGGCGACCACGACTAGGACGCGATCTACCTCGGCGTCGGGTAAGGGGTCAGGCATGGTGGGCTCCAAAGAGTGCGACGGCGAAAGGATGCGATGGTACGGCCCTTACCCGCACAATGACCGAGCAGGGACAGGGCAAACCGCACGGGGGACGGCGATGACGAGGCGGGTACGGACGACGACACAACAGATCACATGCGACGAGAAGTGCTGCCCCGTACACCGCTAGAGGGAAGAACCTTCGTACGTAATGAAACCCGCGCATCACTGACCGGGACGGGATCCTCTTGCGGATTCAGACACCCTCTTGCCGAGCGCGACCTCTTGTTAAGAACACGTCAAGAGTAGTGAAGGGGGGATCAACGCAACCCGAGAACGCGCGGCGACGGGTTTGACTTTGGGTATGGCCGAATACGTCGTAGCGGGTGCTCTCGTTCTGGCATTGCTCGGAATGGCAGAGTATGTCGCTGCAGGAGGCGTGGCACTCATACTGTCCGGGTTTCTGATCTACGCGGTGAGCCACCCCGACAAGTCCTCACGGGTGATCCCACTTCCGGATGACGAACGGCGCTGATGCTCGGTATGACACCCGAGGGGACGTGGGCCAAATGTGCGGCGGCGACCACAAGGAGCGGTGCTGGGTCATCCCGGCTGTGCCCAGAGACGCATCACTGATCGTGAACGGCCAGATCGCGGCAGACGATCGTGATCCGGGGCTGCTGGCGGGGGTTGCCGGGCGCTTAGGTGCGCGTCGATCTGCCACCGCTCACCGTCGGTGGGCGGATCGGCCAACAGTCAGTGCGATCGACCGCGCTTAGGCGGTCGGGTGGAGCGAGTAGATCGCGAGGGAGGCGGCCATGTAGTGCGTAGCGAATGCGAGGACTGTGAGTGCGTGGAAGACCTCGTGGAAGCCGAACCAGCGCGGTGAGGGGTTAGGCCGTTTGATGCCGTAGACCACGGCTCCCAGGGTGTAGAGCACACCGCCTGCCGCGATGAGGGTGACGACTGCGATCCCGCCGCCGCGCGTCAACGGGCCGAAGTAGAACACAGCGACCCCGCCAAGAGCGACGTAGACCGGGGTGTAGAGCCACCGGGGCGCTTCGATCCAAGCCACCCGGAACAGCACTCCCGCGAAGGCCCCAGTCCACACAATGACCAGCAGCTGGGTGGCCTGGGAGCGGTCCAGCAGACACAACGCGAACGGCGTGTAGCTACCAGCGATAACCAGGAAAATATTGGAGTGGTCCATCCGCTTCAGTGCCCCGCCCACCCGCGGACCCCAGGTACCGCGGTGGTAGATCGCGGATGTGGTGAACAGCAACATGCTCGTGACGCCGAACACCACGGCGCCGATCCGGGGCTTACCAGCCGGTGCTAGCACGATCAGCACAATTGCAGCGGCCAGCGTCAGCGGCACCATTCCCAGATGCAGCCAGCCGCGCAGCTTGGGTTTGACCAGCCGCAACAACTCGCCCGCCTCCTGCTGAACGGCCTCGACGGCATCGCTGAACGGTTGGCTCACCCTGCAAATCGTAGAACGCTCCACCATGTAGTAAGTGAGTTCGGGGAATTCGTCCCACCATCACCATCTGCCACGCGAGGAGCACCTGACGTGTGGACGCACGTTCGCGCCACACCCGACCCGCGCGGTGAACGGTCCCCGGTTGCCCCGGGGGCCGTTCACGATGGCCGTGACTCGTACCGGTGCGCGAGCGGTGACCGGAGCAGGATCCGCCTGTAGACCTGCACGGCACGGTTGAGGATGGTAGGCAGAAGTGAGGTTGGTTCTGATGATTGCGTAGACGATTCTACGAAGCTGGTTCTGTGCTTTGAAGGGCCGGGCCGGGTCTTATGGCTCGTTTGTGGCGACGTGGGCGGTATGTCTCTTGTCTCCGCTGACTACGCAACCAATCTCGCCACTAGGGCTGATCATCAGGTTTGACCGATTCGTCCAGGCTGTCCAACCATGCCATCACAAACGGCAGCAGCCCGATCACCAGCAGAATGCCAGCGATGAGTTCAACGTCCTCGTCAACTCCCACTTCCTCAGCTTGCCCCGAGACTCTGGAACAAGGCTGAACGCGACGGCGGGACGAGGAGCCAACGTCGGGTGCGAGTAGCTCCGATGCAGAATCGGGAGTTGTCAGCTGATCCTTGACCGGGAACAGTTTGGACGTGTGAGGGCGTGTAGTGCAGAGGGGGTGGGCGGCCTGCACCCTGGGTGGGGGTGTTAGCCGATTGCGGTGCCGAACAGGTGCCCGATGAGGTACGTCAGTGCGAGCCCTGCTGCGCCGCCGATGACTACTCGGGCGACCGCGCGCCCGGGTGGGCTGCCACCGATGCGGGCGCTGGCCGCGCCGGCGAAGGCGAGGGCGATCAGTACCGAGAAGAACGTGACGGGTACCCGCCACGCAGGCGGTGGGAGCAGGATCGCGAATAGTGGAAGGAGCGCGCCCAGGGTGAAGGAGATCGCGGAAGCTAATGCGGCTTGGACGGGGTTCGCAAGGTCGTTAGGGTCCATACCCA
>JALYUK010000397.1 GCA_030853805.1 Actinomycetota bacterium
ACGCCGGGGCTCTGCAGGATCACGGCAACAAGACAAAGTAAGGACTGACAAACCGTCACTCATTGCTGTCCGAACACGGCGGGCTCTCCATTAACGATCTGTTGACGAACCGGTCCGCCTCGTCCAGCTCGAGGCGCTGCCTCTTCAGCGCAGACAACTTCTAAAACTGAATATGTCTATCTGGGGACTACCCGCAATACGGGCCTGTCCGGACCAGACACCAAACGGGAGCGTGATTTGAGTGGGATCACCGATCCTGAGCTGGCTGCCGCTCGGGCGCTCGGGCGCTCGGGCGCTCGGGTGGAGCGGGTGGAGCGGGTGCTCGGGTGGAGCGGGCGGTGCACATTTTGGGTGATCAGGTGACAGAGCAGCTGGCCCAGGCAGCCCGGTTACGTATCGAACATCCTTCAGGTCAGCCTCGGGCAGTTGGGGTCAACTCGCGCAACCTGCGTTGAGTAAGGACGCGGTCGCAGGCCGGATCCGGCGATCATGGGCGACGGCTGATCAGGGCGCGGTGGAGCGTGGCGTTACGGGACAGCCGCCGGACTCCCCGCGGACATGCTCGAGGATTGAAGATCACAAGAATGCTGGGCGGGGCCGGCCGCGGGGCGGGGCCGTGTGATGGGGTTTGCGCTGCTGGCCTACAGCCCTGGGGGAGAGGGCCAGTGCCATGTTTGCTCCTACCATCGTCCAGCCCCTGCCTTAGGGTTTTTTGAGTTGCCAGGCGCTGGCGTCGGGGTCGTTGAATCGTCGGGTGGCGTACGGCGCCAGTGTCGCGGCGTGTGGGCGGGTGTTCTCTTGGTAGATCCAGCGCACGCCGAGGTTCCAAAGCTTGTTCGCAGCCGCGGCGGTGGGGTGGGTGTAGAAGTCGTCGTTTAGCGCCAGTAGTGCGGGGTGCCAGTAGTTGATGGTGATGGAGTCGCGCCCGTGGGGAGCAAGGCGAGTTGCCGTGTTCGTTGCGGTCCATCCTTCGATGAGTGCTTGCCGTTGGGTGAAGGCGGTCACTAACCACCGACGACTGTCACAGTGGTTGGTGGCGAGTGGGACTTCGCAGTGCCTATTGGTCATGACCAGGTCTTGTTTTGCTGAGTGATCGCGGATGTACACGGCTGCGGCGATCTGGGCGTTGGAGCTGACCCCGGGTTGGTTGACAGATAAGTTGGTGCGGACCCGTGGAAGGGAGGTGGTGGGTAGATACTTTCCGTAGGCAATTGGCGCGGACAGCACCACCGCGGCCGCGATCGTGCTGGCACCGATACGCCAGCCGATGCGGTGTGTGTCTTGTGTGATCACGACCATCGCGATCCCTGCTGTGAGGATCAAGACGATGACCGCGACAAGGACGATGACTTCCATTTGGTGGAAGTTGTGGGATCGCAGTTTTCCCACGGCCCGTTCAGGGATTGCATAGAAACCCAGGGCGCCTATTGCCGTGAGGGTTATCAGCAGTATCTGAGCGCGTCGCCCCAGGGTGCGCAGGACGCGTTGTGCCCCGATCGCTGAGGCGATGGCGGCCAACGGAAGAGCGGTGAGGAGGAAGTACTCCTGGCTTCTGCCAGGGTGGGAGAAGATCCCGGTAGCTGTCGCGCCGGCAATTGCTGAGCCGAGTAGTACCCAGATGACCGGGTCATTCCGGTCCGCGCGTCGGCCCAGTGCCGCGCAGCCGAGCAGCGCCGGGCCTACTGCCATCAGGATCGTCAGACCGGAGATGATGATTTGCAGCGCGGGTGTCGGCGCGCCCCCCAAGGCTCCGGCGAGCGTCGTTTGCTTAGCCGAGGCACCCACACCCAGTTTCAGTCCTGACGCCGATCCGTGAAAGACGATCACCAAGGTCAGTACGAGCGCGACGCTTGTCATGGCCAGGTCGGCGAGCAGTGGTAACACCAATCGGCGTTGCCAGATCAGCATCGCGACCAGCGCCAGCGCGAGACCTGCGATGACTGCAGGAGCGGTCGAGCCTTTGGTACCGGACGCAATCACGGTCAGGACCGGCACCAGGATGATGGATCCTCGTTGGGCCTGTCCTCTCCAGCGCATCGCTAGGACGGCTACCAGCGCCATCAGCGTCGGCACGCCGAGCCCCAGGGTTGGGGAGTCGGGGGTCACCATCGGGTGCGGGCCGTTGAAGTGGAAGGGAGTGGTTTGTCCTCCCAGTGATGCCAGCGCGATGGCACCGAGTGCAACGTGCGGGCTGCGGGTCAGTCGCAGAGCCAGTGCTGCCACGCAGCTGACCGCAACGATCGGCATAACGGCCGGCAGGACACGCATTAGAACAATGTCGAGTGGGACCCCGCTGGATGCGGTGACCTGGGCAATCCACGCGTGGGTGAACCATTGGTATCCCAGCGGTTCACCAATAACGGTGGGCCATGCCGCGGGTCCACGTTCGAGCAACTCTGAGGACAGCGCGAGGTGCAGGTAGGTGTCGACCTGGGGGCGTCCCGTGCCGAAGGTCCAGCTCGGTTGGTTGACGCGGAAGAACGCGATCAGCGAAGGCACGGCAGCGGCGGAGAAGAGGACGATGCCGCCACCGAGCCACCACGGAATAGCCGAGCACTGAGCGTGGGTGATACGGGCCCGGGTCACGGGCGTACCCAGCAGGGCCGCTGCGACCATCAGGGGAAGCACCACTGCGATCCAGCGGTGGTGGGCGTACCCGGCGATGGTCTGGGTGGGGACAGCGACAACTATTCCCATGGCGAACCCCATCGCCAGATCCTCCAACCACCACCCCTCACGCGGACGAACACACCGCCACAACAGGATCCCGGGAAACAACTGGGTCGCCGCGATCGCTGCGATAGCCGCTAGGACGTCCAGGCCAGTACCGCCTCTCAGGGCTGCATACCCAAGGTAGAGGGCGATACCCGCCAGGAGGAGCCAGTAGCCCCCGTGACGGCCCATGAAGCTCAGAGGTGGACGCCGGATAGTCTGCAGGCGTGCGGGGACCGACACGATGCACACGGTACCTACAGCCGCTGATGATCGGCGGTGAGTCTCAGGGGACTCTAAAGTCCCCGCCGTACGGTAGGGGAACCATGTCGGGTGACATGAGGACGACCACCAGAGGAACTTGCTATTACTGAATCAGAGCCTGGTAGTTACACGCCCGGTTATTTTGAGACGAGGCTGGCGCACAACCCTTCCCGTGCCGGTGTCTGGCGTCACTTGGGTGCCTACTTCCAGCGATTCATCGACCCGACCGACCGGGTGCTTGAGCTCGGAGCGGGCTGGTGTGATTTCGCCAACGCGATCCACGCGGCCCGGGTGGTCGCGATGGACCTGGACGCCACCGTGACGCGCAGCGCGTCGGGCACGGTAGAGGCAGTGGTGGGTGACTGCACTGATCTGAGCCGTTTCGAGGCGGGCAGCTTTGATGTGGTGTTCGCCTCGAACCTGTTGGAGCACCTGGCGCGTGCCCAAAGTGACGCGTTGGTCGATGGTGTCCTGCGGGTGCTGCGTCCTGGTGGCCGTTTGATCTTGATGCAACCGAATTTCCGGCTTGCCCCACGACGGTATTTCGACGATTTCACCCACGTCGCGATCTTTACCGATCAGTCGTTGCGGGACTACCTGACCTCGCGCGGGCTGCAGATCGAATTGGTCAAGGCACGTTTCATGCCGTTGACGATGAAGTCCTCAGCGACAAACCTCTCGTTCCTGGTCCCGTGGTACCTGTCCTCACCGGTCAAACCGTTAGCCGGTCAGATGCTCGTCGTCGCCCGCAAGCCGGTGGCGTGAAGGTGTCCACGCGCCCCACGTTGACGGTGATCCTGCCGACGTACAACGAGAAGGACAGCATCGCGGCGTGCATCACCGCGTTCGCGGCGATGCCCGAGGTCGATGAGGTGCTGGTGATCAACAACAACGCGGCCTTAGGCACCTCGCAGGAGGTCGCGAAAACCACCGCGAGGGAGGTGCACGAAACGCGTCAGGGGTACGGCGCGGCGATCCAGCGCGGCCTGCGCGAAGCAAGCACGGACCTGATCGTGGTGTGCGAGCCGGATGGCACCTTCGACCCGAGCGATCTGCGCAAACTCCTGGCGTTCGTGCCCGAGTGCGGGTTCGTCGTGGGCTCGCGCACGGTCACCGACTTCATTTGGGATGGCGCGAACATGGGCCGGTTCCTCAAATGGGGAAACTGGGCCGTCGCGAAGTGGGTGGAAGCCCTTTACAACACGACCAGTCTGTCCGATGTGGGGTGCACCTTCCGGGTGATGACCCGCGCCCACGCGGATCACCTGCTGGAACACTCAACTCTGGACGGGTCGGCGTATGGGCTGGAAATGCTGTTGCTAACGGCGAAAAGTCGCACCAAGATGGTCCAGATCCCCGTCAACTACCACCCGCGCGTCGGGGAATCCTCGGTCACGGGTGACCTGAGCAAAACAATCCTGCTCGGGATGGAGATGGTCGCGTTAAGCGCGTCCATGCGGCTGAAAGAACCGCGACGTCAGAAGCGCCGTCAGTCCTCGTAGACGTTGGGGATCGGCACAGCGTCGTCTGAGACGAACACGTGGTGCTGGTAGGCCCAGAAGCGAAAGAGTGTTGCCAGGATCAGACCGATGCCGTTACCGCTGACATTGTCGG
>JALYUK010000399.1 GCA_030853805.1 Actinomycetota bacterium
CGGCCATCTCCCGCGGCGGCAACACCAGCCAAGACATGCATCGTCAGGGGCACCAAAGCCATACCGCGGGAGTCGACCAGCAACCCTCACTCGAGGGCCACCAAAAAGATAACGGGGTACCTCCCGCCTGAGAGCGCAGCGCGCGGGGGAATCATCAACGCCGAGGGCTTGCACACCCTCGAAACGGGCTGGGTCGCCGTCCATTGCCTGTAGCAGCGGCTTGATCGAGCGCCACACCGTCTTCCACGCGGCCCCAAGCTGACGCGCTAAGCCCCGCACTGAGGCGTTCTCGCGGCGCATCTGTCTGATCGCCCACCAACACGCCCGGGTCGTGAGCAATGCTCGCGGTTGGGCGACGCGCTCGTCCTGTTCGGTGAACACCCCTACCGGGCAGCAGGGCTCAGGGCAGGACCAGGTCCGTTTCCGCCACATCACCCGCACTGGGCGCCCGAACGACGGGGCGTCGATCAACTCGACCTTCCGCCTGCCATGACTGGGCGTCACGACCCCACACGCAGGGCATCCCATCAACTCCGGCGCAGACTCCACCCTGATCCGCAGGGCCACGTCGGTGAGCACCACGCCCAGAACATGTAGCCCGTCCAGGCCTACCAACAGGTCGCACCTACCGCAGTACGTGGCCGTAGAAGAACAGGTACAGGCAGCACAACACAACGTAGGCTCATTCATCGTCGAGGTCCTCACGGAAACGGTTCTTGGTCGTTCCGCATCCTGAGGGCCTCGACCCCCATTTTCAGTTCATCAACACGCCCGGCGTGTCACCCCTGCTCCCACCTCAGGTCCCAAGAGCCGGTAAGCGCTATCGGTGTCGATGATTCCCCCAGCGTGTGGCGCCACACCCGGCGCGGTGACAAGTACGTGACGGTGATCATCGACCTGACACCGGTGCGGGCCGGGACCGGGCCCTCACGGTTGTTTGACATGGTTCCGGGCCGCTCCAAACAAGCGTTCAAGGCATGGCTTGCTGTCCGCCCGCAGGCCTGGCGCGACGGCGTGGACGTGGTCGCGATGGATGGGTTCACCGGTTTCAAAACCGCTGCCGCTGAGGAACTACCGGCCGCGGTCGCGGTGATGGATCCCTTCCACGTCGTACGTCTGGTGGGTGAGGCGTTGGACCTGTGCCGGCGCCGTACCCAATGGGTCACCTGTGGGCACCGCGGCCATAAGGGCGACCCGCTGTACGCGGCCCGGCGCACCCTGCATACCGGTGCGGACCTCCTGACCGATAAGCAAGCCGCCCGCCTGGAAGACCTCTTCGCCGACGACTGGGGCATCTATCAACGGGTGATCGAGGCCTACCGCGACACCGACAAAACCCGCGGGAAACGAGCGATGACTGCCGTCATCGCCTCGCTGAGCCAGGCCGTCCCCGCGGCGCTCACCGAGCTAGCCACCTTCGGGCGAACACTGAAAAAGCGAGCCGCCGACGTCCTGGCCTACTTCGACCGCCCCGGCACCAGCAACGGACCCTCCGAAGCGATCAACGGCCGCCTGGAACACCTCCGAGGCTCCGCCCTCGGCTTCCGCAACCTCACCAACTACATCGCCCGATCCCTGCTGGAATCCGGCGGATTCAGACCCCAACTACACCCTGACGCGAAGATTCATGGCGAGTGTGTGTCGGGACTGTCATGAGGGGTTGGTCAACGTGACGGCGAATCCCAGGGCTTGGAGTTGAGCTACGGCCCGTTTCTTGGCTCGTTCTGGGCGGCGGCGGGTGTAGTAGTCCGCGCCAAGGTCTTCGTACAGGGCGCCGGTGGTGAGCATGTTCCAGATGATCACGAGCATCGCGTGCTGGATCGCGACGTTTGCTTTCATGGCGCCGCGTCTGCTCGCGGTGCTTCGGTAGCGTGCGCCGAGGTAGGTCTGGGTCCGCGCGACGGTAAACGCGGACGCCCCGAGCGCGCCTTGCAGGTAGGGGTTACCGGGGCGGGTCCGGGAGGATTTGACCTTGCCGGCGGACTCATTGTTGCCGGGCGTGGTGCCAGCCCAGGAGGCCAGGTGGTTGGCGGTCGGGAACTGGGTCATGTCTGCGCCGGTCTCGGCGATGACGACGTCGGCGGTCCGAGTACTGATGCCTGGAATGGAACAGATCAATTCACGCGCGGCCTGCAACGGCCCCATGGCTTCCTCGAGGCGCTCGGTGATCGCCTCGATCGCGTGGGTGAACTGGTCGATCAGGTCCAGATGCACGCGCGCAAGGAACGCGTGATGCTCGGTGAAACGCCCGGTGAGCGCTTCGACCAGGATCGGGATCTTCGCGCGGAGCCGACGACGTGCCAGGTCGGCCAACACAGCCGGGTCCTGCTCACCGTCGATGAGGGCCTGCAGCATCGCCCGGCCAGAGACACCCGTGATGTCAGAAGCGACTGCCGACAATTTGATCCCGGCGTCCTCCAGAAGTTTCTCCAGCCGTTGGACCTCACGGGAACGCCCGCGGGTGATCACGGTCCGATCCCGCAACGCCCGGATCGCAGCGGGCGGGACAAAGGACCCGCGGACCAGGCCATGCGCGCCGAGCTGAGCCAGCCACGTCGCGTCGTTCACATCGGTCTTTCGACCCGGCAGGTTCTTCACGTGCCGGGCATGGAACAGCAGGACCTCTACTCCCGGCAGATCCTCCAGCAGGTAGTAGAACGGTTTCCAGTAGTCACTGGTGGCCTCCATCACCACGCACGTGACCCGGGCGGTGAGCAGGTGATCGCGCAACGCCAGGATCGAGCCCGTCATCGATGACCATGTCGTGACCGTCTCTGCCGCCTTGCCGCCATCAACACCACCAACACGGATACAGACCTTCGCGTCCTTCTTCGATACGTCCAAACCCGCGCAGCGGGCATGCACCACGTCCATTTCCAACGTCCTTTCTTCGCGACTGCTGAACTACTGGTTGTTCGTCGCGGGGAAGGCAGGAAAATTCGGAAGTCTGACGCTCGGGCTCGCTGGCACCAATCCACGGTTCCCGTGGAAGCCCTCCGCCCCATGCTCGTTTACAGGCTCGCACGCACCACAGGGTGTTCGGGGTCGACCACGACGAACCAGACCAGCATTACCCGCCCGCGCCGACCACCGCAACCACTACCGAATCTTCGGCCACCACAGTGCGCCCCGAAGGCGGCGCCTCCATGCTCGTTTGTGAAGAGCCCACAAACCTGTGCTCAGAACCCAACCGAAGAAGCCGGCGATGCGTGATCTGGTGACACTGTTTCCTGGACAATCCCACGCGGAAATTCGAAGAGCTGACAATCCTGCTCGGGAAGAAAATGTTCGCGTTGGCGCCTCCGTGCGGCTGAAAGAACCGCGGCGTCAGTCCTCGTAGACGTTGGGGATCGGCACAGCGTCGTCTGAGACGAACACGTGGTGCTGGTAGGCCCAGAAGCGAAAGAGTGTTGCCAGGATCAGACCGATGCCGTTACCGCTGACATTGTCGG
>JALYUK010000404.1 GCA_030853805.1 Actinomycetota bacterium
GATTTGGACATGCTGAGCGGGGCATATTTGCCCCGCTCAGCATGTCCAAATCGTGAGAACTAGGGGGTGGCAGCGATCAGGATGTCGCGGGTGATCTGGTCGATCGAAGTCACTCCGGCGACCGCCATGTGCAGGTCCAGCTCGGCCTGGAAATTACGCAGCACTTCGGCTACGCCCTGCTGCCCGGCAATTGCCAGGCCGTAGATGTAGGGCCGGGCGAGACAGACGGCGGTGGCTCCCAATGCGATTGCCTTGATGGCATCGGCGGCGCAACGGATCCCGCTGTCGAAGAGGATCGGCACCTGACCGTTCACTCGCTCAACCACACCGGGCAACGCATCCAGCGACCCGATCGCACCGTCCAACTGGCGGCCACCGTGGTTGGACACGATCAGTCCGTCCACGCCGTATTTCAGCGCGAGCTCGGCGTCGTCGGCCGATTGGATGCCCTTGATGAGGATCGGTAGATCGGTCAACTCCCGCAGCCAGGCCAACTCGTCCCAGGTAAGTGAGGTGCGGCCGAAAAGCTCCTGAAAGGTGCGGATCGAGGCCATCGGTACTTTCGAGCGCACGTTGTCCCTGAACCCACCGGGGTGGGCGCGGGACATCGTCGCGAGCGCCCGCATCGCAGACGGCGTCGGCCGGCGTTCAACCGCGGGATACTGCCCGTCGGCCAGCCGCGCGCGGACGATCTGCTGGAAGACCGGGTCAGACGTGTAGTTGGCGATGCCGAGCCCGCGCGCGAACGGTGAGTAGCCACGGTCCAGATCCAGGGTGCGCCAGCCGAGCAGCATCGTGTCGATCGTGACGACGATGGCGCCGGCGCCGATTGCCTCTGCGCGGCGCACGAAGCTGCGCGCCAGGTCATCCTCAGCACTCCAGTACAGCTGGAACCACCGCTCGTGCTCGCCCAGCTCGGCGGCGATCGCCTCCATCGGGCGCGATGCCTGCGAGGAGATGATCATCGCAACGCCACGCTCTTTGGCGGCCCGGGCAAGCGCGAGGTCTGCGTCCGGGTGGCACATCTCGAGCACTCCGACCGGGGCGGTCAGGAACGGGCTGGGGTGACGCACCCCGAACAGCTCGATCGACTGGTCACGTTGCGACACGTCGCGTAGTGCTCGCGGGACGATCTGCCACCGGTCGAACGCCCGTCGGTTGTTGATCATCGTCGTGCCCGAGCCGGCGCCGGTCTCGACGTAGGAACGGGCCGCGCCGCTCATCGCGTTGAGCCCCCTCTTCTCCAGCTCACGGGCAGTTGCGGGCACCAGAGGCTTGTCGCCGAAAACACCTGCCTGATAGATCTGGCCCTGCACGGTGCGACCGACGTCCCGCAACGAGATGCTCATGGCCTCAGGTTGGCACAGCCGCACCTCGGCCGGTGTCAGTTCGGCGGCGTACGGTCGGGGTCGTGATGGATCCAACGTTCCCCCTTGCCGGCCACGACGTGCACCGGATCGGCTTCGGCGCGATGCAACTGCCGGGCCCGGGTGTGATGGGCCCGCCGCGTGACCGCGACGTCGCGATCGCAGTACTGCGCCGGGCTGTCGAGCTGGGCGTCGACCACATCGACACCGCCCAGTTCTACGGCCCCGATGTGTCCAACGAGCTGATCCGCGAGGCGCTGTACCCCTACGGGGACGACCTTGTCCTGGTCTCCAAGGTCGGCGCGCGTCGCGACACCGAGGGCGGTTGGATCTCGGCACAACGCCCGCAGGAGCTGACCGAGGACGTCGAGGCCAATCTGCGCGCCCTCGGTGTTGAACGACTCGGTGCGGTCAACCTGCGGATGCACGGCCCGTCAGCTGAGGGCGGCACCGCAGAAGTGGCGCTCGCCGACCAGCTCGTCGCTATGCAGCAGCTGCGCGATGCGGGCAAGATCGCCGGGATAGGCATCTCGACCGCCACCCTTGATCAGGTGCGTGAGGCGCACGAGAGCGTGGGCCTGGTGTGTGTGCAGAACGCATTCAGCTATCTGGATCAGTCCGACGCCGATGTGCTGGCCTACTGCACCGGGCAGGGCATCGCCTACGTGCCGTACTTCCCACTCGGTTCGGCGTTCCCGCACATGCCGAAAGTCACCGAGGACGAGCAGGTACTTGCGGTGGCCGGGCGCCTGGGTGCGTCGCCCGCGCAGGTGGGACTGGCCTGGTTGCTGCGACGCGCAGCGAACGTGCTGCTGATTCCCGGAACCTCCTCCGTCGCGCACCTGGAGGACAACATCGCCGCGGGCGACGTCGTCCTCGAGTCCGGGGACCTTCCGGGCTGATGCAGCGGTCATCAGTCACCCCTTCACCTAGCGGTAACGCGCCTTCCCCACTTCGCAGAAATGAGTACGACAGATGACTACCTCAACACGCACTCTCGGCACCACCTCACCCTTGATCGTCTCTGCTCTCGGGCTGGGCTGTATGGGAATGTCGGAGTTCTACGGCACGGGCGATGAACAGGGTGGCATCGACACGATCCATCGCGCGCTCGACCTGGGTGTCACCTTCCTGGATACCGCCGACATGTACGGCCCGTTCATCAACGAGCAGCTGGTGGGAAAAGCGATTGCCGGTCGCCGCGATGAGGTCCAGCTCGCGACGAAGTTCGGGAACGTGCGTGGCGCGGACGGCTCGCGGCTCGGCATCGACGGCAGTCCCGACTATGTCCGCAAGGCCTGCGATGCGAGCCTGCAGCGACTCGGTGTCGAGTACATCGACCTCTACTACCAGCACCGCGTCGATCCGTTGGTCCCCATCGAGGAGACCGTCGGCGCGATGGCGGAACTGGTCGCAGCAGGCAAGGTCGGCCATCTCGGACTGTCCGAAGCATCTGCGGCGACGATTCGCCGCGCTCACGCTGTGCACCCGATCACTGCGCTGCAAACGGAATATTCACTCTTCACCCGCGACTTGGAGCAAGACATCCGGCCGACGATTCTCGAACTGGGAATCGGGCTGGTGCCCTACTCGCCGCTGGGCCGCGGCATCCTGACCGGGGCGATCACGTCACAGGCGTCGCTGCAGGAGGGCGACTCGCGGCGCACCGCATACTTCCCGCGTTTTCAGGGACCAGCCTTGGACGCCAACCTTCTCATTGTGCAGAAGTTGGGCGAGCTCGCAGCCGGGAAGAACTGCACCGTGGGCCAACTCGCGCTTGCCTGGGTCCTCGCGCAAGGCACGGACGTCGTACCGATTCCCGGCACGAAACGAGTGCGCTATGTCCAGGAGAACGCAGGCGCGCGAGACGTGGTGCTCACACTCGAGGACCTCGCTGCGCTCGCGGACGCCGTGCCAGCGGGCGCAGTCGTCGGAGAGCGGTACGGCGACATGTCCTCGATCGATAAGTGAACTAGGGGATCGAAGCAGGCGGCACCGTACCGGGCGCGCTGCGACGCGCCCGGTCGGTGTGCAGCAGCTACCCGGTGTGCGGCATGATCGCGTCCGGTGGGACCACCCCGAGGCGACCTTTCTGGTAATCCTCCATGGCCGTCATCAACTCCTGGCGGGTGTTCATCACGAACGGGCCGTACTGGA
>JALYUK010000444.1 GCA_030853805.1 Actinomycetota bacterium
GCATGCCGGTGATGTGTTTAAACTCATATCACCGATCGGCTTGTTCTGCATGGACAACCAGGCCGAGGCATTGCCGTCGAACCATGCCGCCCCCAGCAGGGGCGCAGCTTTCGCGACTATGCAACAAGGAGTCGACGCGATGACGATCACCGCCTCTTCAGGGACATCAAGCAACACCCGCACAACCTCGGATACCCCAAACCCCCAGATCACGGTCAACGGCGCGATGCGTTCGCTCGCCGACACCCCCTCCTACATGAGCCTGCTGGACTATCTGCGTGGGCAGGGCCTCACGGGTGCCAAGGAGGGCTGCGCGGAGGGTGAGTGCGGTGCCTGCTCGGTGCTGGTCTCACGCCCCGACGACACAACCGGCGACGGGTCGTCGTGGGTCGCCGTCAATGCCTGCCTGCCGCCTGCCGTCGGCTACAACGGCCAGGAGGTCATCACCGCGGAAGGCCTCGGATCGCCCGGCAACCTGCACCCGGTGCAGGAGGAGATGGCGCACCGCGGCGGTTCGCAATGCGGCTACTGCACGCCTGGATTCGTGTGCAGCATGGCCTCGGAGTACTACCGGGCAGACCGCGCACCTGCTGACAGCAGCGGGCTCGATGCCTCCGATCATGGTGAGACCGATCACGAGCACGGTCCCAACGGTTTCGACCTGCATGCACTGTCGGGCAACCTGTGCCGCTGTACCGGCTACCGGCCCATCAGGGACGCTGCCTACGCGCTGGGTCGGCCTCCCGCCGAGGACCCGTTGGCCCAGCGCCGATCCAAGCCCGCCCCGGCGGCCGTGCCGACCCGGGTCAGCGATGGGGTCCACGAGTTCATCCGCCCGGCCGATCTGGCCGAGGCCCTGGAGCTGTTGACCAGCGGGCCCGGCACGCTACTCGTCGCCGGCTCCACCGACTGGGGAGTCGCTGCCAACCTGCTGATGGCGCGCTCCCCCGTGCTGGTCGCCATCGACCGTCTGGCCGAGCTGCGCGAGCTGCGTGAGGGCGAAGACTTCGTCGAGATCGGTGCCGCTCTCACGCTGTCGGAGATCGAACGACGCCTCGATGGCCGAGTGCCGTTGCTGGCCGAGCTCTTTCCCCAATTCGCCTCCCGGTTGATCCGTAACGGCGCGACACTCGGTGGCAACCTGGGCACGGGGTCCCCCATTGGCGACAGCTTGCCGGTGCTGCTCGCGCTGGAGTGCCAACTGGTGCTCACGAGCACTCGCGGCGAGCGGGTCGTCGACCTGGCCGACTACTTCACCGGTTACCGCCAGACCATCCGGGACGCCGACGAACTGATCAGATCCGTCCGCGTCCCCCTGCCGTTGGGCCGGCACACCGCATTCCACAAGATCGCCAAACGACGCTTCGATGACATCTCCAGCGTGGCCGTCGCGATCGCGATGGATATCGAGGACGGCGTCGTACGCCGTGCCCGCATCGGTCTGGGTGGGGTGGCGGCGACCCCGCTACGCGCCCTGGACACCGAGGCAGCCCTCGAGGGCAAGCCATGGACGTTGGCGACGGCGCAGAGTGCCGCACGGGTGCTCGGCGCCACCGGCACCCCGATGGATGACCACCGGGCGAGTAGCCGATATCGAGCGGCGATGCTGCGCACCGCACTGCTCAAGTTCCATTCACAGACTGCAGTACAGGAGGTCGGCGCATGACGGTGCCCCACAAAGTTCTCCGCTCCTTCGTCACTTCGATACTTTGCGAGGTCCCCGCATGAGTTCTCTATCCGAGCGTCCCAGTAATTCCGTTGTCGGGCAGACGATTCCGCACGAGGCGGCCGATCTGCATGTCACCGGGCTCGCGCTCTACACCGACGACCTCGTCGGTCGCACCAAGGACTGCCTGCACGCCTGGCCGGTCCAGTCGGTGCACGCGCACGCCACTGTCATCCGACTGAACACGGCGCCCGCGCTCGAGGTCGAGGGCGTCGTACGCGTGCTCGGGGCGAGCGATGTGCCCGGCGTGAACGACGCGGGCACCAAGCACGACGAGCCGCTCTTCCCGACCGAGGTCATGTACTACGGCCACGCCATCGTGTGGGTGCTGGGCGAGACCCTCGAAGCGGCCCGTCTCGGCGCAGCAGCAGTCGAGGTCGACTACGAGCCACTGCCGTCGGTGATGACCGCGCGTGAGGCCATCGCCGCCGATAGCTTCCAGGGTGCCCAGCCCCACATGGAGCGCGGCGATGTCGGCGCCGGTTTCGAAGAGGCCGCCCACGTCTTCTCCGGCGAATTCGAGTTCAAGGGTCAGGAGCACTTCTACCTGGAGACGCACTGCTCGCTGGCTCACGTGGACGAGAACGGTCAGATCTTCGTGCAGTGCAGCACCCAGCACCCGAGTGAGACCCAGGAAATCCTGTCCCACGTCCTCGGTCGACCGGCGCATGAGATCACCGTGCAGTGCCTACGGATGGGTGGCGGTTTCGGCGGCAAGGAGATGCAGCCACATGGCCTCGCGTCGATCGCCGCGCTCGGCTCGATCCTCACCGGTCGCCCGGTCCGGTTGCGCCTGAACCGAACCCTGGACATGACGATGACCGGTAAACGCCACGGGTTCCACACGCAGTGGCGGGTGGGCTTCGACGCGGACGGCGGGCTGGTCGCGCTCGATGCAACGCTGACCGCTGACGGCGGCTGGAGTATCGACCTGTCCGAGCCGGTTCTGGCCCGCGCGGTCTGCCACATCGACAACGCCTACTGGATCCCGAATGTGCGGGTCAACGGCCGCATCGCCAAGACCAACAAGACGTCACAGACCGCATTCCGCGGATTCGGCGGCCCCCAGGGCATGCTGGTGATCGAGGACATCCTCGGCCGGTGTGCGCCGTTACTCGGCATCGATCCTGCGCAGCTACGCCGCCAGAATTTCTACGGCCCCGGTCAGACCACGCCCTACGGTCAGCCGGTGACCCAGTGGGACCGCGTGCAGCATGCGTGGGACCAGGTCATCACCTCCGGTGACGTGCAGGCTCGCCAGGCGCAGATCGCCGAATTCAACGAGGCGCACACCGACGTCAAGCGCGCCCTGGCGATGACGGCCGTGAAGTTCGGGATCTCCTTCAACCTCACGGCGTTCAACCAGGGCGGCGCGCTCGTGCTGGTCTACAAGGACGGGTCGGTACTGATCAACCACGGTGGCACCGAGATGGGTCAGGGCCTGCACACCAAGATGCTGCAGGTCGCCGCGACCGCACTCGGCGTCCCGCTGTCGATGGTGCGGCTCGCGCCGACGCGGACCGACAAGGTGCCCAACACCTCAGCTACTGCTGCGAGTTCAGGAGCTGACCTCAATGGTGGCGCCGTGAAGAACGCGTGTGAGCAGATACGCGAGCGGCTGGCCGGGGTTGCGTCCCAGCACTTCGGCGTCAACGCAGCCGACGTGCGCTTCGAGAACGGAATGGTCACCGCGATCGGCAGCAAGGCCGAGGCAATGAACTGGTCGGACCTGACCATGCGCGCGTACTTCCATCGCGTGCAGCTGTCGGCGTCCGGTTACTACCGCACCGAGGGGCTGCACTGGGACTCCTCGGTGATGCAGGGTGAGCCGTTCAAGTATTTCGCGCACGGAGTTGCCGCGACCGAGGTGGAGGTCGACGGATTCACCGGCGCCTACCGCACCCGCCGGGTCGACATCGTGCACGACGTCGGCGACAGCCTCTCCCCGTTGGTGGACCTGGGCCAGATCGAGGGCGGTTACGTACAGGGTGCGGGCTGGATGACGTTGGAAGAGCTGGTCTGGGACGAGAGCGATCGGCCGACGCGCGGCAAGCTGTCGACGCAGGCAGCGAGCACCTACAAGCTACCGAGCTTCTCCGAAATGCCGGAGGTCTTCAACGTGGCGTTGCTGGAGCACGCGCACGAGGAAGGCGCCGTCTACGGCTCGAAAGCTGTCGGTGAGCCCCCCTTGATGCTGGCGTTCTCCGTGCGGGAGGCGCTACGTCAGGCTGCTGCCGCCTTCGGCGAGCCCGGCGCGAGCGTCAACCTGGGCCTGCCCTCAACACCGGAAGCGGTCTACTGGGCCGTGGAGTCGGCCCGTTCCGGCCTCGCCGACGGTGACATGGAGCGTGATTCCCAGGCCGCCGGGCAGGTGCCCGATCAACCGGGCCCCGGCGCTCACGCGATGCACCCGGTCTCTGAGCAGCTATCCCACGAGCCGGTTGCTGCTACTTCGGTAAAGGCCTGAACCATGCACTGGCTCAACGCTGTTGCACAACTGCGTGAGCGCAGGGAGGCCGGGATCCTCGTGACCCTGGCCTCCGTGCGCGGCCACGCTCCCCGCGCAGCCGGCGCGAAGATGGTCGTTTCGGCGACCGCTGAGTTCGGGACGATCGGCGGTGGCAACCTGGAAGCCACCGCCGTGGTGCGGGCTCGCGCGATGCTGTCCGCCGCTGCCTCAGGCCCGGAATCCTTCGAGCTGGCACTCAACGAGCGGGCACCGGTCCAACACGGCACGCAGTGCTGCGGCGGGCAGGTTCAGGTACTCCTCGAACCGTTGGCGGTAGTGCCGTCAGTGGCCATCTTCGGGATGGGTCACGTCGGTGTGGAGCTGGCGCGCATTCTGTCCCGCCAGGATCTGGAGCTGCACCTGATCGACTCACGATCGGCCTATGCGAGCCCGGCATCTCCTGCCGTGTACGACGATTCGCTGGCAACGTTGCACTGGCACCATTCGCCGGTGCCCGAACTCGTGCTCGGTGAGGTGCCGGCCGGAACGCACGTGCTGATCATGACCCACGACCACGCCGAAGATGCGGCGCTGTGTGATACCGCGCTGCGGTGCACGCAACTGGGCACGATCGGGGTGATCGGGTCGCGCGCCAAATGGCGCCGGTTCGACAAGCGCCTCCGCGAAGAGGGGCACTCCCCGCAGGCGCTCGCGCGCATCAGCTGCCCGATCGGCGTCCCCGAGCTGGTCGGCAAAGAGCCGGCCACCATCGCCGTCTCTGTCGCCGCCGCTCTGCTGCACACGATCGCAGCTGAGCGGGCCACCGCAGCTGCCCACGTTTCATCCCCGCACACCTCCTGAACACGCATACCTCCCGAACATCTGCCTACAAATCTCTAGGACTGACCCGTGACGATTTATCGCGCCACCGTGCTCGACACCCCGCAAAACCCCTTTGACGGGGGGACTCTGCGCAGCGAACAGGACGGCGGGCTACTCGTGCAGGACGGCATCATCACCGCTCGCGGCAGTTTTGCCGACGTTCAGCGTGAGCACCCCGATGAGCCGGTCGAGCAGTTGGCCGGCGGACTGCTGCTGCCTGGTTTTGTCGATACCCACGTGCACTACCCGCAGGTGCGGGCGATCGGCGGACTCGGCATGCCGCTGTTGGACTGGTTGGAGCGCTGCGCGTTGCCCGAGGAGGCCCGGCTCGCCGACCCGGAATACGCGCAGGGCACTGCCGACGATTTCATCCGTTCGTTGGTGCATGCCGGGACGACGAGCGCACTGGTCTTCGGTGCGCACTTCGTGCCGGCCGTCGATGCGCTCTTCACCCGCGCGGCGAGCAGCGGGCTACGGATCACCACCGGTCTGGTGCTCAGCGACCGCATTCTGCGCGACGACCTGCGCACCACGACCGAGGCCGCGCTGGCCGGCAGTCATGAGTTGGCGAAGCGTTGGCACGGCACTGGGTACGCGCGATACGCCGTCATGCCCCGCTTCTCGCTGTCCTGCACCGACGACATGATGGCCGCTTCCGGGCAACTGATGAACGAGATCCCGGACGCGTGGTTCACCAGCCATGTCAACGAGAACACCGCCGAGGTGGC
>JALYUK010000462.1 GCA_030853805.1 Actinomycetota bacterium
ACTTCGTCCCGATACGTAAGATCGGTGCATGATGCGGATCGTTGCTGATCTCGCCAAGTGCCAAGGCCTCGGTATATGCGAGGCGATGGCGCCCGATCTGTTCGAAGTGGGGGACGACGACCTGGTCGAGGTGTTGGACGATCGTCCGCCGGAGAGTGACCGCCCGTTCGTCAAGGCCGCGGTCGATGCCTGCCCGGTGCTCGCGCTGACGTTGCGGGGCTGATCCGGTGCAACGACTGGTCATCGTGGGCGCCTCGCTCGCCGGGCTGCATGCGGCCCAGGCTGCGCGCGCTGCTGGATTCGACGGGTCGGTGACGATGATCGGGGCCGAGCAGCACCCCCCGTACGACCGGCTGCCGCTCTCCAAAACATTGCTGGTCGCGGACACCGCAATGGAGTTGCCGGTCTTTGCGGAGTTCGGGAAGCTGGGCGTCGAGCCGATGTTCGGCGCGCCCGCGACCGGGCTCGACGTGGTCACCCGCAACGTGTCCGTCGGCGGCAGCGACGTCCCGTACGACGCGCTGGTCATTGCGACCGGGTCGACTCCGGCGATGCCGTGGCCGGATGCCACGGAACTGGGTGGGGTACACGCGCTGCGCACCTGGGAGGATGCCGTCGCGGTGCGTGCCGCCCTGGACGACTGCGCCCGCGTGGTGATCGTCGGCGCGGGGTTCATCGGCGGTGAAGTGGCGACCGCTGCTCGCGCCCGGGGGCTGGACGTGACGATCGTGGAGCTGGCGCAGGTGCCGCTCGAGCGGGCCTTGGGTGCCTCCATCGGCGCTCACTGGTCGGGTGCCCACGAGCGCGCGGGAGTCACGTTGCGATGCGGAGTCGGGGTAGGTGGTTTCGCATCGATCGACGGGCGATTGACCGGGGTCGAGCTCGATGACGGGTCGCTGCTGCCAGCTGATCTCGCAGTCCTCGGTGTGGGGGCCGTGCCCGCAACCGACTGGCTGCGCAACAGCGGGCTCACCCTTCACCAGGACGGCGGGATCGTCTGCGACGAGACGCTGTCCGCTGCTCCCGGTGTCTATGCAGCGGGCGATGTCGCCTGGGTGCCGAGCTCGCTCGCGGCGTCGGGGTGGTCGCGGACCCAGCACTGGATCAACGCCGCGGAGCAGGGTGCGCTCGCCGGGGGCAACGCCGTTCGCCCCGCAGCAGTGGCGGCGCAGAAATTGACGAGCATCCCGTATTTCTGGACCGACTGGTACGGCGAGCGGTTGCAGTTCGTCGGTGTCCTGGCCGATGACGTGCGGGTGATCCGGCCCGCGGCTGAGGGCCTGATCGCTGTGTACCTGCGTGGTGACCGGGTCGTCGGTGCGGTCGCTATCGAGGGCAGGCTGCACATCATGAAGCTGCGCCGGATGATCCTTGCGGGCACGAAACTGGCCGATGTACAGGCGCTCGTCGTCGCTTAGAGTCGCCGCTGTGCGTAGTCAGGAGCGTCCGGATCAGGTGACCCCGATGCCCGAGCGAATCCTGTCCGCGACCGCCGAGCTGATCGTGAATGACGGGTGGTCCGGCATCACAATGACCAAGGTCGCCGCTCGTGCGGGCGTCTCCCGGCAGACGGTCTACAACGAATTCGGCACCCGTCCCGCGCTCGCTCGAGCGATCGTCATGCGCGAACTGACTTCGGTGCTGGCCGGTGTGGAGGCGGCATTCTCAGCTCATCCGGGGGACGCGGCGGCAGCAGTGCGGGCCACCGTGTTGACGGTGCTGCAGTACGCCGAGCGGAATCCGCTACTGGGTGCGGCGTTGGTCGACGGCCCCGGAAATGAACTGTTGGCACCGCTGACGGTCGACAGCGGGTTGTTGTTGCAGAGCGCCAAAGATGTCGTCCTCGCCCAGCTGAGCAGCTTCGGGCTGGAGTTGGCGCAGGAGGAGTTGCGCGACGGGGTGGACCTGATCGTGCGCGCGATCGTCAGTCACATGCTGCAGCCGTCCGGGAGCAGCGGCCACACGGCGGATGCAGTGTCGCGCGCAGCGA
Organism: Actinomycetota bacterium; assembly: GCA_030853805.1. Lineage (GTDB taxonomy): Bacteria > Actinomycetota > Actinomycetes > Actinomycetales > Dermatophilaceae > Allobranchiibius. Next base: position 1,991 of record JALYUK010000462.1, read on the forward strand.
CGCGGATGTTCGGGCTGCCTGACCGGATCCTGGGATCGGGGAATGCGGCGAGTGCTTCTGAGGTTGGCAGGTCGTAGAAGGTTTGATTATCTATCCGTTCCGGAGGAACTCCCGTGCCTACTGCTTTCGACCCCATCCGTATCGGTGCCTGGGATCTGCCCCAGCGCTTCGTGATGGCCCCGCTGACCCGCAACCGCGCCGCTGAGGGCATGGCCCCCGCCGACCTCAACGTCGAGTACTACGCGCAGCGCGCGACCGCCGGGCTGATCATCACCGAAGGCAGCCAGCCCAGCGCCGTGGGCCAGGGCTACCTGAATACACCCGGTATCCACAGCGAGGCCCAGGTGCAGGGGTGGCGCAAGGTCGCCGACGCCGTGCACGAGCGTGGCGGCAAGATCGTCATCCAGTTGATGCACGCCGGTCGAATTGCTCACCCGGACAACAAGAACGGCCTGGAGTCAGTGGCTCCCAGCGCACTCGCCGCACCCGGTCAGATGGTCACAGCGACCGGTAGCGTGCCGCACCCCACCCCCCGCGCTCTGGAGACCTCCGAGGTCGCCGGGATCATCGAGGACTTCGTCTCCGCGTCGCGCAACGCCATCAAGGCGGGCCTGGACGGCGTCGAGATCCACGCCGCGAACGGTTACATCCTGCACCAGTTCCTCGCACCCTCCAGCAACGAGCGCACCGACCTTTACGGCGGCTCGCCCGCTGCTCGCGCCCGCCTCACGATTGAGGTCGCGAAGGCCGTCGTCGAGGCAATCGGCGGCGACCACGTCGGCATGCGCATCTCGCCCGCGCACAACATCCAGGGCGTCCTGGAGCAGGACGAGACCGACACACGCGCGACGTACGAGGCCCTGGTCGACGGCATCGCGCCGCTCGGGATGGCCTACCTCAGCATCCTGGCCGACCCGGCTCTGCCGCTGGTCGCGGACCTGCGCACCCGTTTCGGCGGCCCGATCATTGCCAACTCCGGCTTCTCCAGCGTCACCACGCTGGACGAGGTGAACGAGATCCTCGAGCGCAACTACGCCGACGCGGTCGCTGTAGGCCGTGAATTCATCGCCAACCCCGACCTCGCCGAGCGCTGGAAGACCGGCGCCGAGCTGAACGAGCCGAACCCGGCGACGTTCTATGGCGGCGGCGCCGAGGGCTACACCGACTACCCGACGCTGGACGAGCTGGAAGAAGAGCGCTCCGCCTGACCTGCCTTATCGGTAACCTCCCTGCATGAGAGCAGGGAGGTAACCGATGGCTCAATTGACGGAGCGGTCCAAGAGAATCCTGGAAGCGCGGCTGGACAACTCGTCGGTCCGCGCGGTCACCGGGGCGATGGTGTCCTACCAGGGCAGCGTCGCGTTCAAGAACGCCGGGTTCGGCGGCGGAGCGGGGGTGATGGCCGGGTTGAAGCAGAAAGCGACCGGGGAGGCGCTCACCCTGATGGAGTGCACCGGCACCGGGCTCGTCCAGTTCGCGGTCAACGCCCAGTACGTAACCGTGCTCGACCTCAACAACGAGTCGATGCGGGTCGAATCGCAGCAGATTCTCGCCTTCGCCGGCGCTTTGCAGACCAATGTGCAGTTCTCCGGCCTCGGCGGGATGAGTAGTGGTCAGGGCCTTTTCACCACCACGGTGAGCGGAACCGGCCAGGTCGCGTTGCTCTCCGCGGGTGGTCCGCTGATACACCTGGAGGTCAATCCCAACCTGCCGGTCGTCGTCGACCCGGACGCGTTCGTGGCGGCCAAAGGTCAGCTGCAGCAGTCGTTCGTGACGGATGTCTCCTGGCGTTCTGCGATCGGTCAGGGCAGTGGCGAGGCGTTCTCGTTGCGCTGGTCCGGCACCGGCGTCGTCTCGATCCAGCCCGCAGAGCGGTGATCGGCGATGTTTGAGAAAGTCAACAGCAAAGTGGTCAAGGTCAACCTCGGTCTGACCGGCCCGGTCGTCGCTCGGCGAGGGGCAATGCTCTTCTATACCGGCCACGTCACCTTCTCCCCCCACCAGATCCCCGGTGCCGGCGGGATGGGCATGGGCGGTCTTGCCGGTATGGCGGGCGGCATGGTGCGCGGCGAGCACGAGCGCACGATGATCGCGCAGGGCAAAGGCGAGGTGCACTACGGCTTCAAGGGACTCGCGGTACACGTCATCGATCTACGCCAGGGCGGCACCGTTACCGTCGACGCGTCCCGGATGCTCGGCTACACAGCGTCCATGCAGGCCTCGATCGTCTCTACCCAGTCGCAGAGCAGTGGTGGCGGCGGGCTACGCGGAGCCCTACGGGGCGCAGCGACCGGCGCGTTGACCGGAAACGGGCTCTTCACCACCCAGCTGCAGGGCCAGGGCGTCGTCGTCGTGGTCGCGCACGGCGAGGTGATGGAGTTGCAGGTCGGCCAGGAGCCTGTGGTGGTGGATCCGCAGGCATTCGTCGGCACCATCGGAAGTGTGCAGACAAAACTCGCATCCGCGATGAGTTGGCGCGATGCAGTCGGGCGTGGATCGGGTGAGGCGATGCAGTTGCAGTGCACCGGACAGGGCGTCGTACTCGTGCAGGCATCGGAGGAGAAGCTGTGAGTGACGTGATCAATCCCCTTGCGTTGCAGGGTAACGACAACATCCCCGGCAATGAGTACGCGTACTACATCAATCTCGATGGGCCCGGCAAAGCCTGGATCATGTCCAAGGGCGCGATGATCGCCTACTACGGCGAGATGCGTTTCCAAGCGCTCACCCAGAGCCTCGGCGGCGAGTTGCGATCGATGATTTCCGGCTCGTTCAGCGCCCCGATGTACCTGCAGGACTTCGTGGTCGCGGACGGGCGTGGGTTGCTGATCATCGGCGACCGCGGGTATTCGATCAACTCCTACGATCTGGATGACGGCAACCTGACGGTCCGCGCGTCCAATCTGCTGGCCTTCGAGCCGGGTATCCAGCTCAACCAGTCGATCGTGCCCGGCTTTCTCACGCTGATCGGGACGGGCAAATTTCTGGCGTCCTCCAACGGTGAAGTGATGTTCGCCGAGCCACCGCTGAGGGTGGATCCTGAAGCGCTGGTCGGCTGGGCCGACTGTCCGTCACCGAGCCTGCACTACGACCAGAACTGGATCGACGGGTTCATGGCCGCCGGTGCCGCGATGATGGGCGTCAACAGTGGTGAGGAGCAGCAGTTCGACTTCACCGGCACGGGAACCGTTCTGATCCAGTCCAGCGAGAAGGTCAGGGATGACGGCGACATCGTGCGCTCGATCCAGCAACAGTTGCCGGGTATGTCCCAGGGTGGGTTGGCGCAGATCCAGTCCCGCATCCAGGCGCAGCTGCAGAACTAACTGCCCAGCAACTCCTGCGTGCGTGGATCGAGTTCGGCCTCGAAATACCGCTCGAGCACCCGGGTGAAGAGCACCTGGTCCGGGTCGGCGTGCACGAAGAGGGTCATCGACGACTGGAGTTTGGCGGCGGCGACCTCGCCGAGGATCTCCGTCGCGGATCTACGGCGCCGACCCAGCAGCGCCTCACCCGATTTCAGCAGCCGCGACCGCAGGAGCGGATGAGCCAGGTAGGCGCGGGCCTCCGCTACACCGGATACCGCATACCGCTGGGACATCCGGCTGCTGCCCAGGCCCGCGACCTGGGGAAAGACGAACCACATCCAATGACCGCGCTTTGCTCCGGCATGTAACTCTCCCAACGCCACGGTGAAGATCCCGTCAGCGTCCTGCGCGCAAACGAAACGGTCCAGGTCGAACTGGTCCAGGCCCTCGCTCATCCGACGAGGGTACCGAGGGCTTACCCGACGGGCCAGGCCTGAGAAGTTCAGCCTGCGAGTTGGGCAACGAGATGTTGCGGCGCGGTGCGGCGGTAGGAGGCGTCCAGCAACTCGCGCACCTCGTCCCAGTCCGGTGTATCGGCAGCGAGGTCCAGACCCAGCCAGCCTGCCGGTCCCAGGTAGGCCGGTACGAGGAACCTACCGTCCTCGAGCAGCGCCTGGCGGTCGTCCTCCTCGGGGAGAAAGAGCAGCGCGCGAGACAACGACTGCGACGTATGGTCACCCTTGATCGACCCGCCGTAGTAGGCGAAAACCTTCACGGTGAAGAACGTCGGGCGCCCGTGTGCAACTTTCTGCTGCGCTCCGGGGAAGCTCAGCGCCATCGTGCTGAGTCGATGCAGCAGCGGATCGCGATCGTCGTACATCTGCGGGTGCGCCATCGCGAAAGGGTAGCGCCGGCTAAGTTACTCAACCGTAGACAACGAGGTAACCCGTCAGTAACATCGGCCAATGTGATGTCGCCCTCCCCACGTCACGCCCGGTATAACCGCCCGAAAGGCACCACCATGAACGTTTCCCGTCGCTGTGTCGGCACAGTCACGGCGTTGTGCGTCGGCACGAGCGCCCTCGGTATGACGGCGCTGGCACCCAGTGCGCAGGCCGAGGTCAGCGGCGGGGTGACGATCCCTGCGTTCTACAACCCACCAGCGACCCTGCCGACCGCCAACGGCACGATCATCCGTAGTGAGTCGGTTACTCTCGGCGTCGGTCTCAACATCCCCGGCATCGTCGGTCCGCTGCCTGCCACGGCGACGCGCATCATGTACAAGTCGACCGACTTCGCGGGCAAGCCGGTAGCCGTGACCGGCACCTATCTCGAGCCGTCCACGCGGTGGACCGGCGGTGGCCCGCGCCCGCTCGTTACCTTCGCCGAAGGTACCCAGGGTCAGGGCGATCAATGCGCGCCGTCAATTTCGCTCACCAGGCCACTGACGGTCACATCGTCGACGTTGAACGTGAACTACGAGATCCCCAACATCTACGGCTTGCTCAACAAGGGCGTCGCCGTTGTCGTGAGCGACCTCGTCGGCCTCGGCACCACCGATCGGGTGCACTCCTACGTCAACCGGCTCGACTCCGGTCACGCCGTTCTGGATGCCGCTCGCGCCGCCCGTCAGGTCCGCGGCGCGAGCGTCACGATGCAGTCGCGGGTCGCGACCTACGGATATTCGCAGGGCGGCGAAGCATCTGCTGCCGCTGCAGAACTCGCGCCCACCTACGCCCCCGACCTCAACCTGGTAGCCGGGTATGCCGGTGCGCCACCCGCCGATTTGACGAAGGTGCTGCCGGGTATCGACGGCACAGCGCTGACGGGCGCGATCGGTTACGCGATCAACGGTTTTACCGCCGACTACCCGGCCCTGAAATCGGTCATCGATGCCAACGTCAATGCGACCGGCAGGGCCGCGCTGGCGAAGGTGGCAACGCAGTGCACCGTCGACACGGCCCTGAGTTTCGGTTTCGCCAAGACATCCTCGTGGACCAACAGCGGCCAGTCGATCAGTGCAATCGTCGCGGCCAACCCTGCTGCTCAGGCCGTGATCAACGCGCAGCAGATCGGCAAGCTCACGCCGACTGTCCCGATGCGTATCGCCAGTGGCACCCAGGACGACATCGTCAACCACGCCCAGGTCAGGCAATTGGCGCTGGACTGGTGCCGTAAGGGCGCGAAGGTGCAGTACGTGCCCGTGCCGCAGTTGCTGCCCTCAGGCGGCACCGCGCTGAATCACATCGGACCCGCCCTCGCAGATGCACTGCCGGCGCAGTCCTGGATCGTGTCAGCGTTGAGCGGCCAACAGGTGCCGACCACCGGTTGCGGTTGGATCCCCTGGATGGCGTGACCGGGTAGTCGTCACTGCGATTTCGGGACGGGTGCCGCGGTCGGTTGCTCGGGTTCGATGGCTGCCAGCTTTGCGATGGCCACCGACATCAGACCCAGGAGCGCGATCATCGCGACCGGCACCCACCAGCCGTGCCGCAGTATTTCGTCGTAGACGACGATACCGATGACGACGCTGGCCAGCGGATCCACGACCGCGATGGTGGGTTGGCTGGCCACCAGCGGACCGGCCTGGTAGGCCAGCTGGCACAGCAGGATCCCCGACACCCCGACCACGACGACCGCGTACGGCGCCCAGCTGGTCACGAATGTCTCGAAACCGGCGCCGAACTTCTGGGTGCTCGTCTTGAGCAGTGCCGCATTGATCGCGTAGAGGATGCCGACCGCTATACCGAGGGACATGGTGCGCCACCGCATCCCCGCCGCGCGGCGGGCGGCGACGACGCACGCGGCAATGACGACAATTCCGACGACCGCGGCAATCGATGCGGGAATGGTGTCGACGCGTTCGTATTTCGCGTCGACCGAGCTGATGCCGGAGACGAGTAGGAAGCCGCCGAGCGACACGATCAACATGGCGGCCCACGGGATCTCTGCCCGGGGCATCGTGCGGGCGCCGACATGGCGCAGCGCGAGCGCGAAGAGCAACCCGACCGACAGCAACGGCTGGACCACGGACAACGCACCGAGGTGCAGTGCGACGACCTGCAGTCCGAGGCCGACCAGATCAGCGACGAGACCGAGCAGCCACAACGGGTGCAGCACGGTGGCCACCCCGAAACGCCACAGCGCGCGAGCCGTGAATGCGGACAGCTGAGGAACGCGCGTCGCGGTGCTGTGTTTGAGGACCGCAGACATAGCGAACGCGAAGGCGCTACAGAGGGAAACAACGACGACGAGGACGTTCCCGGTCATCCGGTCGACCCGTTGCAGCCGGACCCCGAGCATGCGCGCATGGCCCCAGCATCGCCGATAGGGGCTGTGAATTCACCACGGAAACGCCGAGGTGCGCTGGGGAGCACCTCCGTGCATCGCTTGCCATGATGGAAAGTTGACGCTACAGTTTCCATTATGGAAAGCTATTCGGAATACCGGGAAGCACGCGAAGCTCTTGCAGAGATGGAGCGCGGTGAGGCCTCGCCGTACGTTGATTACCCACGCACGCCCGGTTGGTACCCACTCACTGTCGGCGTCTGGGCCGGTGCACTGGTGCTCGCCATCGCCCTGTTGCAGCGCAGCACCTGGCTCGGCGCTCTCGCCATCGTGGGCCTGGTGGTTCTCGAGGGTGCGTTCCTGGGCTGGTACCAGCGCCTGCACGGCGCCCTGCCCTCGCTGCGAAACCCCCCGGCGGAGTTCCGGCCGCTGTTCCAGAGGTATGCGTTCGGTTTCTGCACGATCCTCGGGGTGGCTGTCGCACTCTGGTTCATCACCAATCCCTGGGTCACCGCTATTGCAATAACCGTCTTGGCGACGGGCGGCATTGCAGCGTATGAACGTGCGTACGCAGCGGCGGCAATACGCACGAGGGCCCGGCTCGGGCGTACCGCGTGATCGACGGACTGGACCCGGTCATACACGCGCCGAAACGGTTGGCAGCGATGGCGATCCTGGCGAATACGAGTGCCGCAACCTTCACCTCCCTACGCGAAAGGCTCCAGGTCAGTGAGTCCGACCTCTCCAAGCAGATGGGCGCGTTGCAGCGGGCTGGGTACGTGTCGGTCAGCAAGCTGGGCCGGGGTCGAGGCGGGGTCACCCGATACAACATCACCGCAGCTGGATCGGTCGCGTTTCGCAGTCATCGCGCAGCGCTACGTGCCCTGATCGCCGAGGTCGACGTCGGCGAGGTCGAGGTGTTCGCGCATGACGATTCGGTACCGGCGGGATAGGTTGCCGACATGTCGATCATCGCCGTTGTGAACGGTCCCAATCTGGACTTCCTCGGCACCCGGGAGCCGGCAATCTACGGCGTCGAGACGCTGGCTGACGTGGAGCTGCGCTGTCTACAGACGGCTGCCGGGTTGGGCGCCGAGGTCCGGTTCTTCCAGAGCAACAGCGAGGGTGGGCTCGTCGACCATCTGCATGAGCTGACCGGGGTGGTCGACGGGCTGATCATCAACGCCGCGGGTTACACCCATACGTCGGTGGCGATCCGCGATGCGGTGTCGTTGCTAGCGGTGCCGTTCGTGGAGGTTCACATCTCCAATGTGCATGCGCGCGAACCTTTCCGGCATACGTCGTATCTCAGCGACCTGGCGTCCGGAGTGATCGTGGGCTGCGGGGTGCAGGGCTACGACTTCGCGATCGAGCGGCTTGTCGCGCTGCTCGCAAAGTCGTGACCCTGCACGTCTGACGCGTCCTCAGCTGGTGACTGCGGGCGTCTTGGCGGCCGGTTTCGCTCCCGGCACGCGGTCGACGACTTTGGCGAGCTGGGTGTTCACGTCCTTGTCCAGCGCTGCGAGCAACGTGGACGTGCTGACCTTGTTGGCCGTCGCAATCTGCTGCAGGGTCTGGCCCTTGCGCAGGTCCGCCCGGAGCACGTTCGGAGTGATCTTCAAGGTGCCGGCCAAGCTCTTGACGTCACCGCCGATGCCGGGGATGGCCCGCAGATTCTTTCCGTGGCCCTTCGCATGGCGCCCACCATCGTGCTTGCGCGTGCCCGCCTTCGGCGGCATCGCGTTGCACTTCTTGTCCCTGCCAGCCGGGGGTCGGATGGTGAGTTTGGTGTTGATGAGGGTAGCCACCCTGCTGTCCGCGGTCGTGTCCAGCCGTGAGAGCAGCGTGGCCCGTGAAACGCCGTGACTCGCAGCGATCTGTGTCAACGACTTCTTTGCGGCGCGGCCGGACTTCAATCCAGCCACATCTGTTCCGGCTGCTTTGGCGATGACCGCTGGCGTCAGGCCGAGAGTCCTCAGCTCCCGCCGGGCCTTCGGGTGGTGCCCGATGGCTGCCTTGGGGGCACTGGTCGAAGGGGCGGCGGTGGAAGGGGCGCTCGGTGCCGACGAAGCGGCGTACGCGGGCACGGCGACACCGGCGGCTGAGGCGGCAACGACAACCCCGCCGCCGATGAACTTCATTTTCCTGGAAATGTTGCGAATCATGCGATTGCGCCTTTCGGGTCCGGTCGGGCGGGGGCCTGACTACTAGAACAGAGTGAGGCGGTTTACTGCAAAGGTCGCAGGGAATGGCTGTGGTGCAGCTGTCAGTCCGTGTGATCCGCGCGAGCGCGTGCGTTGCCGCCGGGGATCAGGGATTCCTCGTCCGGTAGCGACAGGGACAGGACGGCGTGCTCGATCATGGCGTGGCGTCGTACCTTGTCCTCGACCTCCTGCAGACGTACGGCGAGTACGGACTCGCGCTCGTCGCCCACCAGGTCGACCGAGGCCACTACGAAGAGCTTCTGCGGACCGACGAATTCCAGGTGCAGGTAGGTCACCCGTTCGATGGCCTCGTTGTCGAGCAGAGCCTGCAGCGCACGCTCGCGCACCGGCCCGGTGATGGCTTCGCCGACCAGGAACTCACGGTTGCGGTTGACCAGAAATACCGCGACAACGGCGAGCATCACCCCGACGAGGATCGATCCGAGCGCGTCCCACATGGCGTTCCCGGTGATCTGGTGCAGCGCCACACCGGTGGCCGCGATCGACAGACCGATCTGCGCGGCGGCGTCCTCGAAGAAGACGGCGCGCAGGGTCGGGTCGGAGGTGCGGGTGATGTACCGCAGCGGGTGCAGCCCGGCTTTACTGGCCACCCCCCGCGTCTGGCGCAACGCCTGCAGGAACGAGCTGCCTTCCAGTACGAAGGCAATGGCCAGGACGATGTAGTTGATGACATAGTCCCCGGCCTTCTCACTGGAGCCGAGCTGCTGGATCCCGTGCCCGATACTCACGACGGCGCCGGCTGTCAGCAACCCGACGGCGGCGAACATCGACCAGACGTAGGCCTCCTTGCCGTAACCCAGTGGGTGTGCCTCGTCTGCTTTCTTGGCTCCCCGTTTCTCCGCGACCAGCAGGAATATCTCGTTCCCGGAGTCGGCCCAGGAGTGCGCGGCTTCGGCCACCATCGAGGCGGAACCAGTCATCAACGCGGCAGCCGTCTTCGCGATCGCGATGACCACATTGGCCGCGAACGCGATCAGCACGGTCCTCAGGCTGTCGCCGCCCTGGTCGGCTGCGGACGCCGTGTCGTCGCTGGTGAGAGTCACATCCGCCACGTTACGTCGTGCCGGACCGCAGACCGGATGGAGAGATGGATGGCGATGGGTGCAGCGCGATGAGCAGGGCCATCACCGTGTCGGGGTCGGTGAGGCGCTCGCCGTACAACTCGCGGATCTGGCCCATGCGGTAGCGGACGGTCTGCGCGTGTACGTGCAGTTCGGCGGCCACCTCGTCACGGCGACCCTGGTGCAGCAGCCAGGAACGCAGCGTCTCGACGTGCCGTTCGTAGGACGAGGAGCCCGGGTCGCCGAGTGGCGCCAGGACCTGGGTGCGCAGGTCGGCCAGTTCGGTCGGCGCCGATGCCAACACCAGGTCGGCCAGGTGATCCTCGGTGTCGATCAGCCGTCCGCCGCCGATCCCCAGGCCGACATCCATCGCCCGGACCGCCCGTTCGTACGACGCTGCGACCTCCAGCCAGGGCCTGGCGGGCCCGACATACGCCTCACGGTCGGCGAGCAGCCGCAGGGCCCGGCGGCGATCGGCCACCAGCAGCACGGTGCGCTCGGATCCCTCGGTGTATCCGGGTTCCTCAGCCGCTCGCAATGTGTTGGGCCCGAGACCGGACAGCAGCGGACCGAGCCTGATGGACGGCAGCACCACCGCCGTCAGGCGTCGTGGCGGCGCCCAGTCGGCACGGGCCGCCAGCTCGCGCACCACTTCTTCACTGCGACCGGCGATCAGTGCAGAAGCGACCCGCTCCCGTCGTCGCTCGGTGGTGCGGTCCTGTTGCGCGAGCGCTGTTGCGTGGCCCTCGACGCTGGAGGCGGTCAGTTCATCGATGTAGGTGAAGACCAGCTCGGCGAACTGCGCTGTTGTTGCCGCATCCAGGCCCGCTGCGACCGCGGCGGTCGACATCTCCCGCCAGGCGACGCGCGCCCCGATCCGGTATGCCGACAGCAGCGCGTCCATCGGCCGTCCGCTGTGTGCCTCACCGCTGCCCAACCGGTACGCACCGTCGAGCGCGTATGCGTGGGGGGTCGGATCGCCCTTCTGCCGAGCGGTCGCCATCCGCAGGAAGCCGCCCAGCGCGGCCTGCACCGCAGCCTCGATGACCCCGCGCAACTCGCCGCTCGGGGTGCGCGCGTACTCCGGCACCTCCACAAAGATCTGGTCGACACATTTCTCGGCGAACGTGGGTAGTTGAGCCTGCAGCCACGCGGAGACTTCCGGCGCGAACTGCAACGGGGCATAGTGCGACGGGGGCTCGGGGAAAGTCGGGCTCTCACTCATGACACTCCGCTCGCTTGTTCGCTAAGAACAATATACCCACGCGTATTCACATAGTGCGGACAAGAAACTGTCCGGTTGGGCGGTCCATCATGTAGGTATGGAACTTCTCTCCGGCGACCGGCCCATGGACGATGGGCGCGAAACTGTCGCCCCGTCCCTCTGGCGCTCGCGAGCCATCGGGTTCCTTCGGGCGGCAACGACGCCGCTGCTGCCCGAGGACTACGTGGACCTCTTCGACCCGCTGCGCACGACCACGGTGTTGCGGGCGCGGGTCACGGACATCATCTCCGAGACCGACGATGCGGCCACTGTGGTGCTGCAGCCCGGTCGCACCTGGCGCGGCCACGTGCCCGGTCAGTACATCCGCATCGGCGTCGACATCGACGGCGTCCGGATGTGGCGTGCGTACTCCGTGACCTCCGGCCCGCGCACGGACGGCCGCATCGCGATCACCATCAAAGCCATCTCCGGCGGCGCGGTCAGCACGCATCTGCTCAGCTCGTTGCAGGTCGGTCAGATCGTCCAGATGGAACAGGCCGACGGCGCGTTCGTGCTGCCCGAGGTGCTGCCCGCCAAGATCCTGCTGCTGACCGGTGGCAGCGGCATCACTCCCGTGATGGGCATCCTGCGACATGCAGTGCAGGATCTCGACGACGTGGTGATGCTGCACTCCGCCCCGCGCCCCGAAGACGTGATCTTCGCCGACGAGCTACGCAGCCTCGGCGACGACGGCCGGATCAGCTTGCTGGAGCGGCACACGGACGAGCACGGACTGCTCGACACCGACGAACTCGACGCCCTCGTGCCCGACTGGCGCGAGCGCGAGACCTGGGCGTGCGGCCCCGCCGGCATGCTCGAGATGCTCGAAGGGCACTGGGAGTTAGCCGGTCACGCGCACCGGTTGCACACCGAACGCTTCCGCCCCGCCTTGGCCGAACCTGGTGAGGGTGGCACGGTCTATTTCACGAACGCCGACCGCGAGATCGACTGCGACGGCGCTCGCCCGATCCTGGACATCGGCGAAGAAGCCGGTGTGCTGATGCCGTCCGGTTGCCGGATGGGTATCTGTTACGGCTGCGTGCTGCCGATGCGTGAAGGCGCCGTGCGGGACCTGCGCACCGGCGAAGTCACGACCGCCACCCCCGGCGACGGAATCCTGATCCAGACCTGTATCTCGGCCGCAGCCGGGCGCTGCGACCTCGTTCTCTAAAACGACTTCAACCAGACCATTTCCACCGGAAGGACCACCTGATGACTGCCTTGCAGAAGAAGGACCACAACCCCGTCGAGCACCTCACCCGCTCGGACATCGAGAGCCTGGGCGAAGAGCTGGACGCCCTGCGCGCGCAGATCATCGAGTCCCGCGGCGCAGCAGATGCGGCCTACATCCGCCGCACGATCGACGTGCAGCGCAAACTGGAAATGGGCGCCCGCGGGGTGCTGCTCTTCAGTAAGTACAAGCCGGCCTTCTGGCTCGGCACCGCCGGCCTGACCGTGTCGAAGATCCTGGAGAACATGGAGATCGGGCACAACGTCATGCACGGTCAGTGGGACTGGATGCGCGACCCGAAGATTCACTCCACGACCTGGGAGTGGGACAACGCGAGCCCTTCGGACCTGTGGAAGCACTCGCACAACGAGTTGCACCACACCTACACCAACGTGCTCGGCCGCGACAACGATCTCGGTTACGGCATCATGCGCGTGGACGAAGACCAGCGGTGGATGCCGTTCTACCTCGGTCAGCCGCTGTGGAATGCGCTGAACGCGTGCTTCTTCGAGTACGGCATCGCGGCGTACGACCTGGAGCTCGGTAAGTACATGAAGGGCCGTAAGGACAAGGCCGTCTTCAAGCGCGATCTGGACAAGGTGGGTGTCAAGGTCCGTAACCAGGTCACCCGTGACTACGTCATCCACCCGCTGCTCGCGGCGCCGTTCGGCTCCTGGGGCTCGACGCTGGCAGCGAACGCACTGTCCAACCTGGGCCGCAACATCTGGACCCACTCGGTCATCATGTGCGGTCACTTCCCCGAGGGTGTCGAGACCTTCACCAAGACCTCCATCGAGGGCGAGACCCGCGGTGACTGGTACCTGCGCCAGATGATCGGCTCGGCCAACATCAGCGGCTCCAAGGCCATGCACATCGCCACCGGCAACCTGAGTTACCAGATCGAACACCACCTCTTCCCGGACCTGCCGAGCAACAGGTACGCCGAGATTTCGGTAACGGTGCGCGACATCTGTGCGCGCTACGGCCTGCAGTACCTGAGCGGTCCGCTGCCCAAGCAGGTCGGCTCGGCGTGGATGAAGGTCATCCGTCTGTCGCTGCCCAACCACATCGCTGCCAAGGTGAAGTTCCCAAGCCGTCGCAAGCCGGTCGCGCCGACCGCACTGCCGTCGCGCATTACCGCCATGGAGCAGAGCGAGCGCGCCGCCTGACCCGAATCTCTCTTCTCACGATTTGGACATGTTGAGCGGGGCAAATACGCCCCGCTCAACATGTCCAAATCTAGGATGGCCCGATGACGAACGCGACGCCGCCCGGTTGGTACCCCGACAACCTCGATCCCTCACGGGTGCGGTGGTGGGACGGTGCGGGCTGGACCAATCAGACCCAGCCCAAGCAGCAGCCCGCCTCGTCGGTGTCGGACGCCCCACGTGGATACCCTGGACAGCCGCAGCAACAGCAACCGCCCCAGCAGCAAGTCCCGGAACGTCCGGCAGCGCGATTGCCTCAGCCGCAGGGTCAGCGCCAGCAACCACAACAAGCGCAGCACGACCCGTACGCTCAGCAGGCTCAGCGCCAGCAGCAACAACCACGACAGGCGCAGCACGACCCGTACGCGGCGAAAGCACAGTCGCAGCAGCAGGACTCCTACCCCGGCGAGAGTCGCGTTCAGCGATTCAATGACTCGATCGCACAGGGATACGGCGACCAGACCTACGGCGGTCACACCAGCGGCCCCACCGATGGCCGACAGGCTGCTCACGGCCGCAATGTCTTCACTGAACCGGTACTGATCGTCTCCCAGAAGCGCAAGATCATCGAGGTCACCAACGAATACGCCGTCTACGCCCAGGATGGTTCGCAGCTCGGCGCCGTGGTCGAGGTCGGGCAGAGCGGTATGAAGAAGGCCGTCCGGTTGTTGACCAGCTACGACCAGTTCCTCACCCACCGCCTGGAGGTGCGCGACAACGGCGGCAATGTGCTGCTACGCCTGACCCGACCGGCGAAGGTGATGAAATCGACCATCATCGTGCAGGCTCCGGACGGCCGGGAGATCGGTCGGCTCGCGCAGCAGAATGTCTTCGGCAAGATCCGCTTCGGGTTGCAGGCCGACGGTATGGAGGTCGGCTCACTGAGCGCTGAGAACTGGCGGGCCTGGAACTTCGCGCTCAAGGACACCGCCGGGATCGAGGTCGCGCGGGTCACCAAGACGTGGGAGGGCCTGCTGACCACGATGTTCACCACTGCGGACAACTACGTGGTGCACATCCACCAGGACGTGCCCGACCCGTTGCGCTCGCTCTGCGTCGCGGCGGCCCTGACCATTGACACCGCCCTCAAGCAGGACGACCGCTGACCCAACCCCGCAGCGCCCGGGGTTGCATCTTTTGGTGAGGGGCATGCAATAGCCGCACCCTCACCAAAAGATGCAACCACCCGTCGGCGCGTTTCGCTCAGGCCTCGGTGTCGAAGGTGCTCATCGCATCCAGGACAGCACAGACCAGGGGCACTTCGTGGGTGCGGTAGACGCCGGTCTGGCCCAGTTGCGCCAGCACGGCGAAAAAGCCCTCCGCACTGCGGAACTGCTCCTCGAAGGTGTCGAAGGCGTGCGGTAGCGCGTGGCAGATCGGCAGACCCAGGCGCCGCAGCCGGAACGTCTGCAGGAGGGCCGCAGCCTGGTATCGGGACCGGGCCGCCGCATCGTTGAGGCGGTATCCGAATCCGACGCCGGGGTCGATCACCAGATCGGTGACGCCTATTTCGCGCGCGCGATGGACCCGCTGATCGAAACGCTCGATCATCTGGGGCAGCAGGTCGGTACTGATGTCGGCGTCAGTGATGTCGCGGGCGTTCGGTCCGAGCAGGTGGCACAGCACCACGGTCGCCCGGTGTTCGGCGGCGAGGGCGAACATCTCGTCGTCGTTGCCCGAACCGGTCAGGTTGAGCACGCAGGCCCCGGCCTGCAGCGCGGCCGCGGCGACCGGCACCTCATACGTCTCGACCGATACAGCGATGCCGTCGTCGGCGAGCTGCTCGATCACCGGCAGCAGCAGCCGCTGCTGGGCCTGATCATCGACGGCCGCGGCTGTCGCAATGGTGGATTCCGCGCCGATATCGACGAGGTGGGCTCCTTGGGCGACGTGTACGCGTGCCTTGCGCACGGCTGATGCGGTGCTGACGGCCACGCTCTCCCGATACGCAGAGTCCTGCGAGAGGTTGACGACACTCATCACGACGGGTTCGCGGTCGGTGTCGAAGGTCTTCGTGCCGATACGCAGTGGCGCAACGGTGCGCGCGAGATCGTCCGCATGGTCAGCGGCCAGGCGTGCCAGGCCCGCGAGGGTGATCATCGGCCCGGCGCGAGGTAGCGCATCATCAACGTGCTGTCGCCCTGCAGCACCTGGACCAGGCGGAAACGCGCGACATCGGGCAGGGAGGTCGTCGACGGTGAGGTCCCGGTGCCGGCGAAGAGTGGGGAGAGCGTGATGTCGGCTTCATCGACCATGTCGGCCTCCACCAGATTGCGCAGCAGCTGCGGCCCACCCTCACAGACGATCCGGCGCAGGCCGCGCCCGACCAGCGCGTCCACGATGGACTGAGGCGTTACCTCGGGCAGGACGATGACGTCCGCGTGCTTTTTTGTCTCGGCGAGTCGATCCTCGTCGGCACCGGACGCGGTGATCACCAGCAGTCGCTGGGTGGACTGCGTCCAGATCGGCAACTCCCAGGGCAATTTCAACGATCCACTGACGACGGCCACGACTGGGGCTTGAAGTTGACCATCGGATGCGCGCTGCTGCGCGTGCTCGGGTTCGGCGCGCATGGGGCCGTACTCCTCGGCCCGCAGGGTGCCGCTGCCCACGAGGACTACGTCACAGAAGCTACGGACAGCACTGAATACCTGCTGATCGGCCTCGGAGGACACCGAACCACTGAGTCCATCGGCGCCCGCAGCAGCGCCGTCGAGCGTGGTGACCATCATCGCTCGGACCCATCGACCCGTCGGCGGCCATGGGTAACCCCGAGCCACTTCCTGGTCGTTGAGCTGCCCGCCGTCCTGCTGATGGCCGTAGATCGCCTGGATGGTGTTCACCAGGTGAACATACGTCGGTGCTCCGCTGCGTCTTCCACCTGGCAACGGCTCAGGCAGTGGCGGCGACGTCGCGCAGTAGTTCCAGGGTGCGCACCACGGACGGGTGCCCACTGACGCTGTCGCGTACGAAGACGACGATGCGTCGGCGCGGCGTGGGCTCGCCGATCGGCCGCGCGACCACTCCGGGTGGCAGTACGCCGATCGCCAGACGCGGGATCACCGCGACGCCGATCCCGGCCGCGGCGAACGCGATGGAGGTGTGGTGATCGTCTGTCTGGGCGGCATACCGGGGGGTGAATCCAGCGGCCCTGGTGGCATCGCGCACGATCCGACTGCCCACGGCGTCGTTGGTGTTGTCCACGACCCAGCGCTGTGTCTCCAACGACGCCATCGGCACGACGTCCTGCTCAGCCAGCACGCTGTCGACAGCGAATACCGCGACGTAGGGCTCCTGCGTCAGCTCGTACCGGGTGTGTCCGGCGATCCGGGTGGGCGGGTCATCGGGCACCTCGTTACGAATCTCGATATCCGGGCGGGCCGGGCCGGCCTGGATGGCGTATTCGTTGAGGTCGACGGTCAGCTGGACGTCCGGGTACTCCCGCTGCAGCGTGCGCGCGATGGCCGGCATCCACTGCTCGCCGGCAGAGGCGAAGCAGGTGATGATCAGGGTGCCGGATCGTCCTTCGCGCAGGTCGTCCACCACGCCGTCCAG